>NZ_JBGTZC010000031.1:0-24518 GCF_041807725.1 Streptococcus sp. E17BB | reverse complement strand
GGTTTCAGAAACTTTGAAAAGACAAAACTCGCATTTTCATTGCCATAAACATAAAACGAGAGAAGACAAGAACTGTCCTCTCTCGGTGTTAAGTGGGTCAACCCACTACAGTTGACAAAGAGCCAGATAGTTTAAATCCCTAGCATTTCATCTGTAAAATCGGCTACTGGTTTTTCCTTGTAAAATTCCATATCCTTCAAGCCAACCAGCTTAGTAATGATACTAATTGGAAACTGATGAATAGCTGTGTTATACTCCTCTACTTGGTAGTTGTAAGAGAGTTTCCACTGGGCAAGATTGTTCTCTGTCTCAAAAATTTCCTGCAAGAGTCGTTCCACATTTTTGTTGGCCAAAAGTTCTGGCATGCCTCGTAAAAATTGTCCAAACTCTTCAGACGTCTCCACTTTACTAGATTTCATCACCGTTTTTTCTTCAGACCTACGGACTTTAGAAACTGATTTATTCAAATCAAGAATGGTTTCTTTTTCAAGACCTTGATGCTTATCAACAAAGCGGTTGGCCTTATCTAACAAAGCTTCGTTACGTTCTTCGATGATCTTAATATGGCTTTTACTAGCTTTTGCTGCTTGCTCGGTGCGCCGAATTTGGTTATATTGTGACACCATATGCCAGATTAAGCTGGTCACAAGACCTGCACCAACAAAGAATCCCGGAAAGGGTTCGACAACTGTCTCTGACTCTACAGGTGAGGCAAAGGAAAAGATGAGAACCCATAAAAGTGTTGATAAGATCACCACTCCAATTCCTTTTAGAACTCAACAAGTATATTTTTCTTTTTCATTCGTATCCTTCTTTTTTAAAGTAAATCATCAAACAGACTAAGCTGGTTATCCTCTGGCAAACCTGCCAGAATCCCCATCTCAGTCATCTTATCCACCAGCGTTGATGATAAACCACCGCGTTTACGGAGTTCAGTTTTGGAGAGAAATTCCCCTTCGGCACGCGCCGCAACCAGCTGTTTAGCAACGTTCTCCCCCAGGCCCTCAAGGGCGACAAATGGCGGAATTAAGATATCTCCTTCAATCTGGAACTCGATGGCATCGCTCTTATAAAGATCGAGTTTGCCAAAAGTAAAGCCGCGCTCCAGCATTTCATTAACCAGCTCCAAGGTGGTGAACAGGTCATTTTCTACATTGCTGGCCTCATTATTTTTCTTCTTTTCTTGAATATCCGCCATGCGCGCCTTGACAGCTTCGAGGCCACCTGACATGGTCTTAAGTTCAAAAGCCTTGGCACGGATGGAGAAATAAGCACAGTAGTAATAAAGCGGGTGATGCACCTTGAAATAGGCCACTCGGAGCGCCATGAGCACATAGGCTGCTGCGTGAGCTTTAGGGAACATATACTTGATTTTTCCACAGGATTCGATGTACCAGTCAGGCACATTGTTATCACGCATGGCTTGGATATAACCGTTGCGCTCCTCCTCAGAAATTTTCAGCCAAGCTCCTTTACGTACCCGCTCCATGATGTTAAAGGCCATCTTGGGCTCAAGTCCGGCGTGCATGAGGTAAACCATGATGTCGTCCCGACAACCGATAACGGTTTTTAGGGTAGCAATGCCCTCCTTAATCAAGTCTTGGGCATTACCCAGCCAAACGTCCGTTCCATGGGAAAGACCAGATAGCTGGAGCAGCTCAGCAAAGGTGGTTGGATGGGTCTCATCCACCATCCCTCGAACAAAGTTTGTCCCAAACTCTGGAATGCCAAGCATCCCTGTCGCTGTCCCAATCTGCTCTGGGGTTACTCCCAAAATCTCCGTCCCAGAAAAGAGGGCCATAACCCCTGGGTCGTCAGCAGGAATATCCTTAGGGTCAATCCCTGACAGGTCTTGGAGTTTACGCACCATGGTCGGGTCATCGTGCCCCAGCACATCGAGCTTGAGCACGTTCTCATCAATATCGTGGAAGTTGAAGTGAGTGGTTTTCCAGCTAGCCGTGACATCATCAGCTGGGTACTGCACAGGGGTAAAGTCATAGACATCCATGTAGTCTGGGATAACAACGATACCTCCAGGGTGCTGACCTGTCGTTCGTTTGACTCCAGCTGCCCCTTTGGACAGGCGATCAACCTCAGCTTCAGGGTAAAATTTGCCATAGTCGCGCTCATATCCACGGACAAAGCCGTAGGCCGTCTTATCCGCTACCGTACCCACTGTTCCTGCACGAAAGGCATAATCGTCACCAAAAATATCCCGCACGTCGTTGTGGGCAGACGGCTGATCATCTCCTGAGAAGTTCAAATCAATATCAGGCACCTTGTCGCCATCAAACCCAAGGAAGGTTTCAAAGGGAATATCCTGACCATCCTTTTTATACCGAGTGCCACAATCTGGACAGTCCTTATTGGGCAAGTCATAGCCTGATCCGTAAGAACCGTCGGTGATAAATTCAGACTTCTGACAGTTCGGGCAAACATAGTGGGGCGGCATGGGGTTGACCTCGGTGATGCCAATCATAGTGGCGACAAAACTTGATCCAACCGAGCCCCGCGATCCGACCAGATAGCCTCGCTCGTTGGAGCGGTTCACCAACATCTGGGAGGCCAGGTAAATCACGGCAAAACCGTTACCTAGAATGGAGGTTAGCTCCTTTTCAATCCGTAAATCAATAATATCTGGCAGGGGATTGCCATAAATTTCAAAAGCCTTTTGATAAGTCAACTCAGCAACGGTTTCCTCAGCCTTTTCGATGTAAGGGGTATAGAGGTCTTTTTTGACCACTTCGACCTCTTCAAATCGATCTAACAAGGCGTTTGGAGCGGTGATAACAATCTCCCGCGCCAGCTCATTGCCCAAAAAGGCAAACTCGTCCAACATCTCGTTGGTGGTGCGGAAATGAGCCTTAGGCAGGGGAGCAGGCTGGGCATTCTCACCACGACCAATCGTCCAGTTAATCTGAGCCCCCTGCCCCAGACTGCGGACGATGATTTCACGGTAAATCTCGTGTTCAGGTTCGAGGTAATGAACGTTACCTGTCGCAAGGACTGGCTTGTCCAACTGACGACCGATGTCAATCAGGTCTCGGATCAGCTCCTCAACCGCTGCCATATCCTTGATATTATCCTTGGCAACCAAGGGGGCGTAAAGCGCAGGTGGCATCACCTCGATAAAGTCGTAATAGCCAGCAACCTTGAGGGTAGCCTCCTTCCCTTGGGAGAGCAGGGTGTCAAAGACCTCGCCTTCCGAGCAAGCCGTGCCCAGTATCAGCCCCTCGCGGTGCTCATCCAAAACCGTCCTAGGAATCCGCGCTACGCCATCAAAATACTTGACGTTGGATAAACTGACGAGCTTAAAGATATTTTTCAGCCCGACTTGGTTGGTCACGTAGACCGTGGCATGCTTGACCTTAGCTTTCTTGTAGGAATCCTCTGCCACCAGCTTGGTATTGAGCTCAAGGAGATTAGTCAAGCCATGCTTTTCTCTGACCTCCGCTAGGAAGATAAAGAGCAACCGTCCTGTCGCCTCGGCATCGTAGTTGGCCATGTGGTGATGTTCCAGAGACACCCCAAACCGTTTGGTCAAAGCTGCTAAACCGTGACGCTTGTAGTCTGGGTAGAGATTACGGGCAAATTCCAGCGTGTCAATCACTGGCTGGCTGATGAGTGGGAAACCGTAACGTTCGTAGTTGGCATCCATAAAGCCCACGTCAAAGGTGGCATTGTGGGCGACGATGACAGAGCCCTCACAGAAGGCCTGAAACTCAGCTAAGACCTGCTCAATCGGCTTAGCCCCTCGAATGTGGTTGTCAGTAATCCCCGTCAGCTCAGTGGTAAAGGCAGACAAGGGATGACCAGGATCAATGAACTCGTCAAACTGTTCAACGATATTACCCTTGTACATCTTGGAAGCTGCGATTTGGATCAATTTATTGTGAACGGCAGATAGTCCTGTCGTCTCCACGTCAAAAACGACATAGGTCGCTTCGTGGAGGTCAACATCAGCGTCATTATAGGTGATGGGCACCTTGTCCTCAACGATATTGGCTTCGAGACCGTAGATGACCTTGATGCCGTTTTTACGGCCAGCATGGTAGCCGTGGGGGAAACTCTGTACATTACCGTGGTCGGTGATGGCAATCGCCTTGTGCCCCCACTTGGCAGCAGTCGCAATCAAGTCCTCAACAGTTGGTAGGGCATCCATGGTGGACATGTTGGTGTGAGCGTGGAACTCGACCCGCTTCTCCCCCTCTGGCATTAAGTCCTTGCGCTCATGATGGACGATGGTTTTGACATCTTGCACATTCATGGTCAGGCTACGGGTGTAGGGGTTGTTCTCGATTTGCCCGCGGACACGGAGCCAGGCCCCTTTTGTTACCATATCGTATTTTTTGAGTTCCTCATCGTCCTTAGCCCATTTTTGCAGGGCAAAACTGGAGGTGTAGTCGGTCATCTTGAAATTGATGATGTGGCGACCGGTCCGTGTGGTTTTCTTCTCCACATCAAAGACCACCCCTTCAAAGACAGGGCGCTCGCCCTCCATCTCCAACGCCTCAATCATGGGCGTGATCTCTGCTTTTTCAAAGCCTGCTTGACGGGTCTTGGCGCGCTCCTTAAAGTCAAAGGCAGGCTTGACTTCTTCAGGCGGAGGCACGCTAGCTTCTAGGGATTTTTGGGCGGCAATAGCAGAGCTAGCAGCTTGGTTGATTAGCTCCTCACGGCTGGTCTCAAAGGAGCTGACCAGTGCTTCTGTGGTCTTAGCACAGGGCTCAAGGCGAACAGTCAATTTTGGAAAGCCAAAGTCTTCCAACTGCTGAACAAGATTGGGCAGATGCTTGTCCTGAAAATGTGCTAGCGACAGAAACTCAGGGGTTTCAATCACCAGCTGGTCGTCCTCATGGCGGACAGCTAACTGTGCAAAGGCTGCGCGAAAGCTAGCATGATTACAGGGAGAAAAAGCAAAAGCCTCGCGATAATAAGCCTCCAAAACAGCTGCTGAGAAGCTCGGCTCATTGACCAAAATCTCTAAAGATACCCCAATGTCTGCTTGAGCAAAGGTTGTCTCCAGCAGTTGACGCAGGGTGCGGTAATGCGCCACAGGCAGCAACTGGTCAAACCGAAGACTAAAATCCCAGCGACGGCTCTGGCTATGCACCTGAACGCTGGCAATCTGCCCAGTCTGAAAAACCGATGTCGCCATCACCTCATCAGGCAGGGCAATCTGGCTCATCAACTGTCGAAATAAATCTGACATCGCATTCTCCTCTCTGCGGTTCTTATCGTGTTTAGTATTCCTATTTTACCATAATTTATCCTCTTGTCGTCGCCAAATGATAGCACATGATAAAAAACCTTGCCAAAGATTGCTTTGACAAGGTGGTCATAGATTAAGTCATCAAGAGCTGATAGGCGTTTTGGGCGAGCTGCCTTTGTACCTGAACGACAGAGATCTGTTTTAGTCTGGCTATGGTCTCAACGGTAGCCACAATCAAATCTCTCATTTCCTGATAAGACAGCTGTTTAGCAACCAGCCAGTCAAGTGCCACTCTGCCATCGCTCTCTAACAACAGCCTCTCCAGTGCTACTTCACGCACCAACGCCTGAACGACAGGGTCTGTTAAGATCGCAGGCCCGATGGTAAAATAAGCCCCCAAGGCCAGATAATCTGCCACATAGACCCTACAACTGTACCAATGCACAATAATAGGAACGTCAATCCCTTGTAAGAGGCTGAGGATATCCTCTTCACGGCCCTTGGTATGAAGGAGGATAGGTTTCTGATGCTTAACCGCCAACTCAAGAGACTGCAAGAAGCGGCGCTCCTGCACAGACAATGGTAAATCAGTCCAGACCCTATCGAGCCCAATCTCACCCACTAGCGTTGCTTGTTTGATCAGTTCTTCGTACTGGTTCTCAAAATCTTGCTCAAATCGGTCAGCTCGCCAAGGATGGCAGCCAACACTGAGGACAACTGGTAGCAGATGCCCAGACTGATTTGCCAAATCAGCCTGCCACTGTGTGATCGTCTCATATTCTGCCAGACTAGATACATTAAGGCAGGGAGTGATGCCGTATGTCTGATAAAATTTCAAATCCTCCAAAGACGCGACATGCGTGTGGCAATCATAGAATTGGTTCATCTGTCAAATCCCAAGACCTGCAAAATTTGCTCTTTGTAAGCCAAGTGTCTATCAGCTGGTAGCTGTCCGTCGTCTCGCTCGATGGTCAGCTCTGCCATGACCCGACCGGGACGAGGACGTAGGACATAGATGCGGTCGCTGAGCGTCAGAGCTTCATCAATGTCGTGGGTGATAAGGAGGGTCGACAGCCCCAGCTCACGCTGGGTGTCCAGATACCAACCATGAAGCTCCCGCTTGGTCAGGGCATCAAGGGCAGAAAACGCCTCGTCCAACAAGAAAAGTTTGTGCTTGAAGAGGTAGGTGCGAAGCAGCGCCACCCGCTGTCGCATACCACCGCTCAATTCCTGCGGGTAGCGGTCTTGGTAGTTCAGTAGACCAAACCGCTCCAAGAGTTGTCTGGCTTCATCGTAGGCTTCTGCTTTTTTGACGCCTTTGATAATGAGAGGCAGGGCGACATTTTTCAGAACCGTCTTGTGCTCTAGGAGCAGGTCTTTTTGAAGCATGTAGCTGACCTTGCCGACAAAATCCCTGCTCCCATCGATTCTTATCTCCCCCTTTTGTAGAGCTTCAATCCCTGCAATCAGGTTAAAAAGAGTGGTCTTGCCAACACCGCTAGTGCCGATGAGAGCAACAATCTCTCCTCGTTCGACCGTCAAGTCAATGTCTGCCAGCACTGCTTGCTTACCGTAGGCGTGGGAGACGCCTGTTACGTTTAGCATACTCATCAGTCGAGGTAGTCGTTGCTGAAGCCTTGGTCAGCCTTGAGCGGGGTTTCGGTCAGCTTGTTGTCATTGACCCAGCTGTAGAAGGCATTCCAGCGGTCAGGCGAGATGTAGCCCCACTTGCTTTTGTCGGTTGCGTATTGACCAGCCAAATACTCTTGGGAAGCGATGATAAAGTCTTCTTGCCCTTCCAATTCTGGGACATGCTTGATGAGGATTTTAGCAGCTTCTTCTGGGTTGTCCATGGCATATTGATAGCCTTTTTTGATGGCAGAAAGGACTTTTTTGGCTTCCTCTGGATGTTTCTCCAGATAATCATTGTTGGCGATGATGACAGGCGTATAGTAGTCCAGCTCTGCGGCATAGTCTTTCAGGTAGAAGAAGTTAGTCTGAACCCCTTGACTTTCTGCCAAGACACCGTCCCAGGCGTAGAAAATCCAGGCCATGTCAAAAACGCCATTTTCCATAGCTGTGATGGAATTGCTGTCGGTGTTTGGCACTAGCTCCACGGACTTGACATCCGCCCCCTGCTTCTTCAAAAGCGTCTCAATCATGGCCAGCTCAATCGGATCATTCCATGTGCCATACTTCTTGCCAACCATGTCTTTGGGCTCTGCAGCACCTGCTTTTTTTGTTGAGATGACACCAGAAGTGTTGTGCTCGATGATGGCAGCAACAGCCGTTATCGGAGCACCTTTGGACAGCTTATTGGCCATGCTGTCTTGGAAGTAAATGCCAAACGGCGCCTTGTTGTTAATGATAAGGTCAGACGAGCTGTCTTCTGGCGGCAGCTTGATGTCGAGGTCGATACCGACTTCGTCGAAATAGCCGAGCTCCTTAGCTACATAGAGACCTGTGTGATTGGTGTTGGGTATCCAGTCGAGGATAAAATCTACCTTCTTGAGATCCGACTGAGCAGCCTCATTCCCAGACGAGCAAGCCACTAAACAGAGGGTTCCGATAAAGCCCACAAGGGCAGTAAGCAGTTTTTTCATTTCTTTTCTCCAATGTATTTCCATTTCATAAGGTATTTTTCGCTCCACTTAACCAGCTGCATAGAGCCAAGGCTGACCAGAGAGGTCAAGAGGATAATCGCAAACATGGTATCGTACTGAAAAAGCTTTTTGGTCCGAATCATGTAGACCCCCAGCCCCTCAAAGCCACCCAACCACTCAGACACGACCGCTGCGATAAAGGCATAGGACACGCTGACCCGCAAGCCCGCATAAAAATAACTAAGGCTGGTCGGGATTTTCACATGCCAGAGAATCTGCCACTTACTAGCATTCATCAGCCTCAGCAGCTGGATGGTATCCTCATCTGCTTGGCGAAAGCCATCCAAAATCGCCACCACGATAGGAAAGGTCGTGGTCAGGACAATCAGGACAATCTTGGGCGCCATGCCATAGCCCAGCCACAGCACCAGTATCGGTGCAAGCGCAATGGTTGGCACGGTCTGGGTGATGACCAAAAGCGGATAAATGGCCTTGTGAAAAAGGGGAAAGGCATCCATGACAAGGGCCAGCAAGCAGGCGATGACCACCCCATAACTCAAGCCCACCACCGCTTCCAGCAAGGTCACCTTGGTGTGAAACATCAGCTGGTCACTGTTTCGCACAAAGGCTTGCAGGATCTGAAGGGGTGTCGGCAAGATAAACTTGGGAAGCCAGCCCAGCTCACCCGCTAGTTGCCAGACCACCAAGAGACCGATGATGGTCAAAAAACTTACCCAGCGGTCAAATATACTGGTTGATTTTTTCTGCAATACTTAAAATCCTTCCGTAATTGATTTTCACATTGGCAAAGACATTGTCACAGTCCTTACCAGCTAGTTCAATCGCTCCTTTGAGGGTCGCCATCAACTCCTCATAGTCCCCCTCGATGACCGTCTCAAAGGGCGTCACAACCACATCTGGGTGACGGCTCTTGAGATAAGCGATCACCCGATCAATCGTCGCCAAGCGTTCATGTGTCCCCAGGGGTAGGATTTGCAGGGCGATACTGGCATTTAACACACAAAAAACCTCCTATATCCATGATACGGGAGGTTAGTTTGAACACGCAAAAAATCCAAGTGATTTCTTCCCTACGCTGGCATGACCCAGATCAGGTGCGGTCGCAACTACCAGTTGCCTCTCAGCCTGTTCACAGACTCCCGTAAACTTATTATAGCATGTCTAGATTCGTTTAGCAAGTATTTTTTGTGAATTTGTGATTATCTTTTTGATACCTCGTTTCAAAGAAATATCTTTTGTCACAAGCCTGAATTTCAGAAAGTAAACAGATGACCTGTGGATAAGATCTACAACCATCAAGATGGATACCAGTATCGTCAACGTCATCGCAAGTCCAATGTCCAGTTCTTTTCCGATGTCATGTGACTCTTTTTGGCGTTCCTTGTCGATCAGACGTTGAGTCATCAGCTACCAATCCCCAGCTAAGCAAGGACAACTTAATTTTCCTGACGCCCATGTTCAGTAACTGCGACAACTCACGTCACTTGAAGACACTTTCTAAGAAGGTGCAGAGAGCTCTGTTAGCCGCTGTAATGGTGGATGAGATGGGGAGACAGTCTACCAGACGATTCACTCCCACCTCCGCATAGGGGTGAGTTGCTGTGCCCTTCTCAGGTTTTCCCGTCCTGAACCCCTCAACCACCGAGCCTTGATTAAATGGCGATAGTAACATTTTTATCTCAGCCTGAACTTAAAAATCAGGACGTAAAAGGAAGAGCTTCTAAAATTTCAATTCGATCTTTTTTCTATCCTTTAGAACATGATTGGAAAGAAAGAGCATGCTGAACATTTAAAAATTATAGTTCTTTGACTCGCTTGGGCAAAAAGAGGCTAACCTGTGTAAAGTGGTCTTTTTCAGAGGTAATTTCCATGTGGTAGTCCTTGCCAAATTGCAGAGCTAGGCGCTGATCGACATTTTTAAGACCAACTCCTCCTTGATGGACGGTTTTTGTTGTCCCCGTTGCCTTATTTTGACTATCCATCCCTTTACCGTTATCACGAATGTCAATGCGTAGGTGCTCTGCTGTTTCACTAACAGTAACTTCAATCAGCCCACCACGCTCGACTTCCTTGATACCATGGTAAATGGCATTTTCGACAATCGGCTGTAAAATTAACTTGGGTACTTGATAGTCTGCATAGGCTGACAATTCATGGAGTTCATAGTTGAGCTTATGGCCATAGCGCTGCTTTTGAATAAAGAGATACTGACGGACATGTTCCATCTCATCCTTAAGACAAATTTGCTCATTGCCATTATTGAGAGCTATGCGAAAATATTTTGCCAATGCCTTGGTAATTTCCACCACGCGCTTGCGGTCATTGAATTCCGTCATCCAAACAATTGTATCTAGCGTATTGTAGAGGAAATGAGGGTTGATTTGACTGGCTAATGCCACCAGCTCATACTCCCGAATATCCTGCTCTTGTTGCTTGACAGAAGCCATGAGCGCGTCAATTTGATCCAGCATTTTATTGAAATAGCGCGACAAATCTAACAGTTCAGCCGTTCCCACTTCCTTGGCACGCAGGTGTGACTGCCCCTGCCCGACTGCCAAAATAACCTCCTGCAAGTCACGAATCGGTTTTAACCAGATACGAATGACCAAAGCTGAACCCAAGCCAGAAATCAAGAGGGCAACCAAGCCTGCTCCCAAAAAGGCGTATAGGATTTGATGACGAACCATGTGAAGTTCATCAAGAGACGATACCCCAACCAAGGTCCACTGGCTGTCTGGAATTTCAATCTGATAGACGAATTCTTTTTTTGAAGAGGTATAGCCATTTTCCACCACCAAGTATGGCTGCATCGCATCCATCTCCTCCTTAGAGGAATAGACTTCTTTTTTTGGATGATAGACAAACTCTTTCTGAGAATTGACAATAAAAGCGAAACCTGTATCGCCTAATGTTAGCTGGTCCAAATAGTTTTCTAACCTACTATAGTCAATATCCAGTCGTAGTACCCCCTTATTGTTGCCCTCGCTGTCCTCAATCTCTCGTGTAATCGAAATAACCCATTGTTCTCCCTTTTGGGTCAGAGATTCCTTATGAGCAGGGGTCAAAACAGGCATGGCTTTCTGGTCAATGGCTGCTTGATACCAAGATTCCGCCATCATATCACTAGAAGTTTTCATGGTGAGCTGGCTATCTGTCGAAACCACCTGACCTTCTTTGGTCACTAAGACGGCAGAGACCAAATCAACATCTCCCATAAGCAAGCTATTCATCAAAAAGAGCAACGCCTCTTTGTGATCTTCATCAGGATGAGCAATATACTCTTTCAGTAACCGATTCCCTGCCAAACTATTGGTTGTCTGCTTTAGCTTGTTCAGATAGGAAGTAATGAATGAGCCACTCTGCTGCAAACTATCGCGCGTTTTCTGCTCGATCAGATGCCCAATTTCAGTAGAACTCGTCTGGTAATAGAAGGTTCCGACCACCCCAAGGAGAGCCATCATCACTAAAAAACTATAGAGAAATAATTGCACTGCCAAGGAATGTTTTCTCATTCACCTTCTCCTTTCCGAAATTGTCGCGGTGTCACACCAACTGTCTGCTTGAAGCGTTGAGAGAAATAATTGATATCCCAAAAGCCAACTTTTTCAGCAATTTCATAAATTTTTAAATCGGTTGTCAACAATAAGAATTTCGCTTGTCGCATTCGTTCTTGGTTGAGATAATCCTGAAAACTCATCCCCACGTCCTTCTTGATGAGGACGCTAAGATAATTGGGGCTAAAGCCTAGGTCATCTGCCAGATGCTTGAGCGAAAAATCGCTGTCACCTAAATGGTCGCGAATCTTTTTCTGCAAGTCCGAATAGTCTTCTTGCCTGATGTACTTTTCCAGCTTTTCTTTTTTTACATCTTGATCTAGCTTATCTTGGATTTTTGATAAAATGCCTTCCACATCTGCCTTACTAAAGGGCTTGAGTAGATAGTCATCTGCGCCTAGCTTGAGTGCAGAAAGAGCATAGTCAAACTCATCATAGCCTGTCAAAAAAACAAGATGACAGGCTGGGCGCTCTTCTTTAATCAATTGCGCTAATTGAATTCCGTTCATTTTGGGCATATTGATGTCTGTCAAGACGATATCAAATGGCTGGTCTTGGAAGAGTTCCCAAGCCTTGCGGCCATCTTCTGCCTCAGCGACACGGTCAATTTGAAATTTTTTAAAATCAATCAAAGAACAAATACCTTGTCGAACAAGGTATTCGTCTTCTACTATCAGTATAGAATAAATGGTCTTCACCTTCTTTTGTTCGCTTTGTCCTTATTATAACAGAAAGACTAGACATAGGCTAGGAGGTAACCATATCCTTTAGCTTCCATCTCTGCTTTCGGGATAAATCTAATCGATAAGCTATTGATACAGTAGCGAAGACCTCCCTTATCTTCTGGTCCATCTGTAAAGACATGCCCTAGGTGGGAATCCCCAACGCGACTCCGTACTTCCGTCCGTGTCATATTGTAGCTTGTATCTTCTTTATAACGAGCGACATCTGGGCTAATAGGTCGAGAGAAACTTGGCCAACCACAGCCTGATTCAAACTTATCCTTGGAAGAAAAGAGGGGTTCTCCTGTCACAACATCCACATAAATACCATCTTCAAACTGATCCCAATAACGATTGGAGAAGGCTCTCTCTGTAGCATTGTTTTGGGTGACATCGTACTCTTCCTTGGTTAATTTTTCCTTAATTTCTTCATCACTTGGCTTTTTATATTTACTTTCATCGATGACAGGGTAAACCGCATCATTGACATTGATATGACAGTAGCCATTTGGATTTTTCTTGAGGTAATCTTGATGATAGTCTTCTGCTAAGACATAGTGATCAAGTGGTACATTCTCAACCACGATAGGCTTGTCAAATTTCTGACTTAGTTCGTTTAAGGCTTGTTTGATGATCGGCGCATCCTCTTTATCTGTATAGTAGATACCTGTTCGGTATTGACTTCCGACATCATTGCCTTGCTTATTTTTGCTTGTTGGATCAATGATACGGAAGTAATGCAGGAGCAAGTCACGCAAAGTGATTTCACTCTTGTCGTACTGAATGTGAACAGTCTCTGCATGCCCTGTCTGACCAATTAACTTATAGTTGGTGGTATCACTCTTACCGTTAGCATAGCCAACCGTGACATCTACCACTCCATCTACCCGTTCAAAGTAGGCTTCCACTCCCCAAAAGCACCCTCCTGCCAGATAAATTTCCTTTAGATTTTCAGGGGCCACCTTAGACGTATCCTTTAATTGACGTTCTGTACTTATTTGCTTGGCAGTTGGAGCTGTACTCATCTTCTCACTATCGGTCTTTGACCCCACCTTCAGAAAGATAAAAGCCGATAAGACAATGAGCCCTAAAATAGTCACTCCTACTAAAAATGATTTCAGTTGAGGTTGCATACACTGACCTCCATTTCTTTATTATTTAATCGTTTCAAGCGTTTGAACAATTTCTGTTTTCTCCATATGACCAGGCATCACCTTTGCAACAACACCATCGCTCCCAATGAACGCCGAGGTCGGATAGACACGAACACCGTATTCTTCAATCAGTTTTCCACTTGGATCTAAGAGGACTGGCAAGTTCTTGTGCCCAAGTTCTTTGTACCATTTCTTAAACTCTTCTTCTGATTGTTCGCCTTTTTTATTAGGAGAAACAACTGAGAGAATGACCGTGTCTGCCGGTGCATCCTTAGCTAAGCCATCGACTTCTTCTAATCCAGCTAAGCAGATAGGACACCATGATGCCCAAAACTTGAGATAAACTTTTTTCCCCTTAAAATCTGACAAAGTATAGGTTTTTCCATCCACACCCATCAAACTAAAATCGGACGCTTCTTTGCCATCATTCATCTGTTGATCATCTTGTTTGTCTGCCATTTTAGCTGTTTCTGCCTTTTGATTATCTGTTTTTATTTGCATAGAGCAGGCTGCTAACAAGCCTGTACAAGCTAAAGCGATTGTCAGTAGTTGGAGTTTTTTCATAAACGTCCTCCCTTAATTCTTTTCTCCATCTGACATCTTGTCGTCTTCCATCTTGTCATCGGACATTTTATCGTCTGACATCTTATCATCTTTCATGTTGTCATCGGACATTTTGTCATCAGACATCTTGTCATCTGACATCTTGTCGTCTTTCATGTTATCATCTGACATGTTGTCGTTTTTCATTTTGTCGTCGGACATCTTGTCCTTTTTCTCCATCATAGAGGACTCGTCTGTCTTTTTATTATCAGATTTAGGCTGGGGTGAGCAAGCTGCTAAGAAAGTACCGCAAGCAAGTAAGATAGCGACTGTTTGTAATTTTTTCATGATATGTGTACTCCTTTATGTAAAATAGTTAGTTAAAAATTGTTTCGAAAAATGCAGTAATGGCATCGACCTTTCCTAAAACGAGGATAATTCCCATTAGGATAATCAAGGCTCCACCGACCTTTTTCATGGTGACCATGTGTGGTTTTAGTTTATTAAACTGTTTGACAAGGGCAGAGCTTGACAAAGTGATGAGTAGAAATGGCAAAGACAAACCCAGTGTATAAACCAGAAGCAAAAGCCCCCCTTGTACCGAACTGCCTCCGCCTGAAGCAGCCAATCCTAGAACAGAGCCTAGCACAGGGCCAACACAAGGGGTCCAGCCAAAGCTAAAGGTTAAGCCCAATAAAAATGCTGACAAGACACCTTTTTTAGTTTGGAAATTAAAGCGAAGCTGTTTCTGTTTTTGCAGGCTAGCAATGTTAATCCATTCCATCTGGTGGAGCCCAAGAACAATAATGATCAGCCCCATGACCACTCTGAAAGTTGGGCTGTTGAACAGACTTCCCAGACTGGCTGCACCAAAACCTAGTAACAGAAAAACAGAAGACAAACCAGCCATAAAGGCTACGGTCTTGAGCAAGCTGTACCAGTTAATAGAAAAACCAAAGAGGGAAACTGTTCGCTCCTTGCTCTCATCCAGCAAAATCCCCAGATAGACGGGCAAAAGCGGAAAGATGCAGGGAGAAAAGAAAGATAAGATCCCAGCTACAAAAACTGAAAACATGAAGACAAGTGAGGTTCCCATTCGTAACTCCTTTCTAACTTATTTCGCTTGACATATTCAGTATAAGATACTCACTCGAAAAAAAATATAGACAATCCCCTTCAAAAACTCGAATTTGGTGTGCTATTTTTCTATAGGACATGTATAAAATGCTGAAATAAAATGTTCTCTCAGTTAAAAAATGAGAACACTTATGTTCTCTCATTTACCTAATCACTTGATTATCTTGTCTTCCACAGGCAGGCAAGGTAAAAATATCCTCATCAAGATCCTTTTGGGGACTTTAAAGTCTTCAAAGACCACCATCTACAACTGCAAAATACCTGAAAAAGAGCTTAAAATCATAGATTTTTAAAAAGCCCTTAGTTGTAGTTTCACCACCGCCTCAGTCCTAGTGGTATGCAGAAGTGCAACAATCCTAATAACTGTTGAAGCCCGGGCTCAAGAAACAAGAATAACGAGTGGACTACCTGCGAACCAGTTTCACCACCGCCTCGGTCCGTGCAGTATGAGGAAACATATCGACGGACTGGATATACTTGACCTCGTAGACCTCGCTCAGCTTGACCAAGTCACGCGCCAAGGTCGAGACATTACAGGAGACGTAGACCATTTTTTCAGGGGCATAGCGGAGCACGGTATCAAGAAGCCTGTCATCCAAGCCAGTTCTCGGTGGGTCGACGACGAGGGCTGTGGCACGGTAGCCTGACGCATACCACTTCGGAATGATGTCCTCTGCCTTGCCCGCTTCGTAGTAGGTGTTGTCAAAGCCCATGGCTGCTGCATTTTGCCTAGCATCTGCGATGGCTTCTGGGACAATGTCCATGCCACAGACGCTTCTCACCTTATCCGCAAAGGCAAATCCAATCGTCCCAACCCCACAGTAAGCGTCGATCAAGTCATCGTCCGCCGTCACATCTAAGGCCTTCACTGCTTCACCATAGAGGACATTGGTTTGCTGGGGATTGAGCTGGTAAAAGGCCCGAGGAGACAGGGCAAAGCCGTAGTCCAACACCTCTTCCTGAATGGTCTCCTGCCCCCAGACAATCTCTGTCTGCTCGCCATAAATCTCGCTGGATTTGCTGGTGTTGAGGTTGATTGCTACGGTCTTGATTTCTGGGTAGGCGGTGGTCAAATCCCTAATCACCCCTGTCAGTCTGACCGCCTTGCTGGTGACAAAAATCATCTGAACCTGATCGGTCGCTACTGCCCGACGCACCATGACCGTCCGCACCCCTGCGACTTTGCGCTCATTGTAGATGGGCACCTTGTGCTTGTCCAGTAGCTGAACCGTGCTGTTGATAATGTCCTGCGTCAGCTTATCCTGCACTAGACAGTCCTTGATGTCAATCAAGCGGTGACTACCCTCAGCATAAAGTCCCGCCTTGATCGAACCACCAAAAGAACGGGTCTGAAACTGCAACTTGGCACGGTAGTGAACAGGCTTGTCCATGCCGATGGTCGGGCGAATGTCGTAAGCCTCATAGCCTCTGGGCTGGAATTTTTCTGCACCTGTGTGACCTGACAATAAACCTCCTCACCTTTCAGGGCACCCTTGACAAAGACCAAGGTTTTCTTGTAAAACCCAATTCCTTCACCGTTAATCCCCATCCGCTTGATTTTCAAGGGAAAGCGTTGTTTTTCTCGTAATATCATAGGTTTATTGTACCACTTTGTCCTAGTAAATACCACGGAAAACGTGGTATAATGGCAGAAAAGGAGACCGCCATGACCAACTTAAATCCACATGATTTCCCCAAAGTCCTCGCCCCCTACCTGGCAGGAGCAAACGTTCAGGACTGCAGTTCTCGCTCAACTGCCACTGTCTGGGCATTGAGTACAGGCTATTTTTTAAAGGTGGACTCCCCAAACGCACTGGCCCGTGAAGCCCAGTGGGCGGATTGGTTCTTCCAGCAAGGACTGGGTGTAGAAGTCGTACTTTATATTACTGACGACCGCGATTACCTGCTGACCAGAGCTGGCGACGGGCAACCTGCCCACGCCTACCTTGACCGTCCTGACTCGATTTGGCATTAGTTGCCGTGAAGAGGCTTACGCCCTCATGGCAGAGCAGCAAGACCTCTTGCAGGCTGATGCCCTGATTCATGGGGATTACTGCCTGCCAAATGTCCTCTTTGATGACCAGCTCAACTTAACCGCCCTGATTGACTTGGGGTTGGCTGGTCTATCCGACCGCCACATCAACCTCTACTGGGCCATCTGGTCGCTCAACTATAACCTGGGAACAGACCAATATAGCGATACTTTTTTGGACCATTACGGTCGGGACTTGGTTAACGACGACAAATTGACATTGATTGCTGCTATTGAAGCTTTTGGATAAATAAAAAAACTAGAACTTATGATACAAACAGTTCTAGTTTTTCGTTTAACTTAGCATATTTATACCAGTTCTATGGGGCTTGTTTAATCCAACAACTTCTGCAATTCCTAAGCCACTTGTGGGTTGGGTTGGCTTGATCTTTCCCATATCTGCTTTTAGAACAACCACATTGTTACAACATCATTTATTCTATTTTTGAAAGAGCATTATTGCTCCAGATGATTAATTAAACCTTTCAAATCCTGCCTTAATTTTTCAATTTCCTCATCACTCATCTTCTCTTGCTTCGCATTATGTCCCTCAACAGTTCCGGTGTGTACTTTGAACTCTCCCTGGCTATTAATAGCTATTAAAAAGGGAACATAAAGTCTATCACCATCAAAATGTTCAATATAGATATCTGACACAACTTGTTTCACATCCTCGGAAAAATTCTCAGATTTGGTATCAATGTTATAAGCAACCTGATTTGATAAACTAAGCTCTTCCATTAGAACAGGTTTTAACTCCCTACACCATGGACATGTTTCAAACCCAAAATAGTACAAACCAGCTTCCTTACTTTGGATTTTCTGAATAATATCAGAAGTTTCCAACTTAACAAACACCTGCTCACTTCCATACCGTTCTCCATAACTTACTGGCTGTTTAAACGCCACTAACGTGACAGCAACTAATGATAGCACAAACACGACCAAACTAATCAAGCTTTTTCTCATTTGTTCTCCTCCAAATGTGATATAACGACAATAAAATAACTTCACCATCATTGGTAAACGGTAATAAATTAAATAAATTTGCGAGAAAAAATAGTTTCAATAAAAAACTAAATAAATTATAAGCTGGAATAAATTTCCCAAGAACCACTAAACTCAAAGGTGCTAAACCAGCAATACATAAATTATGCCAATGATTTTGCTGATTTGGATAGCAAATGGCAGGAGCAAAGAAAATCCATTTGAGTATTGGACGATACCCCAGGCTGACAGCAACTAGCCAATGCAAAAATTCATGCAGAATTACTGAAAAACACAGCGTGGTGATAACGGTCAAGAATAATGCCATCATTTTTTCTTCAAATACCGAATCAGGGTGTAAACAACCAACCAAATAGATACTACTGCTAAATAGACTATATAAAATCGTTGTGTCACAGAAAAGAAGTTTGTTAAAGTCTCTGGGGTATCAATATTTTGAATTCTCAACCCCATAATAGTCTCTTGAGTGTCGTTATAAAGCCGAAATAAAGTCATCCCAGAGGTCATCATAAACGCCATTAACCAAATCAAACTAGCATACACTACTTGTTGTAAATAGTTTTTCATCATCTATTCTCCGTTTCTTTTTTAATCACATAGATTAATAATATCAGTAGCAATCCTGCTATCGGAAGCAAGGATAGAGGAAAGCTAATCATCAATAACATCAATATCACAACAAGAACAATTAACAACAAAGAGACCATCTCATTGCTACTGCTTGTTGAACGAGGAAATAAAAATCCAATAACCAAACTAGCTAGACTAAGTGTCACTCCTTGTAGGAAAGCAACTGGGGGCATTTTCAGATAAATTGAAAGCAAAGCCGTTGGAAATTGAAAGACCAGTATTGCTGTGACTAGTGTGATAACTTCCTCTTTAGTTTCTATTCCTAAATGAGTATAAATCGTTCGGTGTTTCAGTGTTGAATCAGCATAATAAACAAAAGCAATACTCAAAAATGGCCAAAAATTAATAAGATGATGAGCCGCTAACTCCATACCATCACTAAACCAGGCATAACAACCGATGAACAGGATCAATAACAGACTATACAAGAAAAATTTTGTCCGAATAATGGCTAAACTAGCCCACTTCACCCGTCTTTTCAAAAAAGCTAAGGGCGGAACTTTCAGAAAGGATTGCTTTAAGAAAACAAGATCAAGTTGTGTTCTATCAAGAACAGACAGTAAGACTAGGCTCACTACAGATACCAACAAGGAAGCACTGGCTAGCATCTCTGGGGACAATGAGCGTTTAGCTAAATAACTGTCAATTTGAAACCTAAGAGAAAATGAGCAAATTAACGCACAGATAAAATAAGTTATCGTTATCAACAAGTGATTGCTTTTTGCCGATAATGGAAGGTATTTAAGGGACAAGATATAAATCCAATTTGACAGCAAGTAGGAACTTAAAAAGAAACAGTGTGTGGAAAAAAACAAGCAAATCGCAGCTAATGGAGAGCGTAATAAACTGAGCCCTGGTATTAAAATAATGAAAAAGAATTCAAAACAACATAGAGCCATTCCAAGCTTAAACCATTTTACTGATAAATAAACTTCCTTCTCATGAAATGGTAATACCTTGGACATAAATAGCGAACTTGGAGTCAGTTTAACGGTTGTGTTTATAAACAGAAAAATAAACAGACCAGCTATGACGGCCAAATTATTATAGCTACTAATAGATACTAAAATAATTGTCTTCAGCTCTTCAAAGCTATATTGCTGCCCAATATGTGACAGTTTCGAATATTCCACAGCATTTATATAAAAATAAACTAAATAAGCTAACATTGATGCTAATAAAATAGCATAGCGACTCTTGGTGTTCTTCAAAAAAGACTGCCTCAAAAGTCCTTGTAAAGAATCCCTAAGATATAATTTGATGAGATGAAAACTGTTGGCGAATGTTCTGTAATTTTGCATCTAAACCTCCTGTACCTTTAATTGCTTCAGCAATCATTTCGACTTTTCCTTCAAATTTAGACAGTTTTCCGCAACTCATAATATAAATATTTCGTGGAAAAGACAGGAGTGTATTGAGGTCATGTGAAACAAGCACAAACGCCCTTGTTAATTGTAATTCTTTTAGCAATTCTTGGACTAAGATGACCGTATCAAAATCTAACCCGCCAAATAATTCATCTGCAAAAACATAGTCTGTTCCAGCAGCAATAGCTGTCAACAATTGAATTTTTTTCTTCATTCCGAACGAGAAAGTTTCTAGTAATTGGTAGCGACTTTCTTCTAAATCAAGCACATCGAACAAAAAATCAACCTGATCCATGCTGGCTTTAGGGTAATAGGCAAGCATCATTTGAAGATACTCATTCGCTGTCAAATATTCTGGTAAATAGAAATCAGAGGGAATATAGAAAATTGATTTTTTATATTCCCTTGTACCAACGTCATGTCCCTCATAGATTAAGGTTCCAGAATCTGGCTTGAGTAAATTCGTTACCATATTCATAAAGGTTGTTTTTCCACAACCATTTGTACCAACAATAATATAAACGCCGTTGGAGGGGAAGATGGTATTTAAATCATCAATAACCTGTTTTTGTCCAAAGCGCTTCGATAGATTTCTTATTTCCAACATTTGATATCCTCACAATAAACTCAAGGGACTATGCGTCCCTGAGCTTTTTAATTAATCTAGTTACAAGCCACTCCCATTTGACCTGATCGTGGCCAATTAAATTTTACATTAAATGCAAAACTTCGACCACGACTTGTACAATACCAAGCATACCACCCAATTGCCGCCAAAACAACAAGGCCAACAACTATCCAAACCCAACGGTTTTCAATGGTTTTTTGATATTTCTCTTCGAGAGAAAACAAGTAACTATAAAAAGATTTAGATAATGCTGTCATCAGACATCTCCTTATCAATAACTTTTTTGAGGCTCATTGCTCTCACTTATTTATTCGAAAAACTCCTTTAAAAATCTTGTCAAATTTAACTTTTTTTAATTAATCATCTCAATGCCCAAGGCGTTCTGCTTTATAACTCACTTGATAAAAAACAAAAAGATTGAAGATAAGAAAATCTACAATCTTTTTATTTACTAATCCAACAACTTCTGCAATTCCTGAGCCAAGAGTTCTTGAGCCACTTGTGGGTTGGCTTGACCTTTGGTAGCTTTCATGAGGAAGCCTGTAAAGGCCTTGTCGGCGTTGCGCTTGCCTGACTTGAAGTCTGCGACGGCTTTTTCCTGCTGGGCAAAGACCTCGTGAATAATCGGAATCAAGACGGCTGGGTCAGAAATCTGCACCAAACCTGCTTGCTCAACGTAGGTTTTAGCTGAGCCGCCGTTTTTAGCCAGATGGACGAAGACTTTTTTGGCGATTTTTGAGGAAATGGTGCCATCGTCGATTAAGGTCAACATCTCAACCAAATTGTCTGGGGTCAAGGCAATCTTATCCAGAGTGGTTTGCTCAGTGTTGAGGTATTGAGCAACATCGCTCTGAAGCCAGTTGGAGACCAACTTAGCATTACCACCAATAGCGACAGCCTGTTCAAAGAAATCAGAGGTTACCTTAGTCGCTGTCAACTGACCAGCATCGTAGGCGGTCAGCCCCAGCTCTGCTATGTAGCGAGCCCTGCGAGCGTTTGGAAACTCAGGGAGTTCCTTGCGCATAGCCTCAATCCAAGCGTCGTTAATCTCGTAAATCGGCAGGTCAGGCTCAGGGAAGTAGCGGTAGTCGGCGGAGCCTTCTTTGACCCGCATGAGGATAGTTTCACCACTGGCCTCATCATAACGGCGGGTTTCCTGACGAATCTCACCACCTGAACGGAGGACTTTGGCCTGGCGTTCAATTTCAAACTGCAAACCCTTACGGACAAAGTTGAAGGAGTTGAGGTTTTTGAGCTCGGTCTTGGTGCCGAATTTTTCCTGACCATAAGGGCGCAGGGAAATGTTGGCATCCACCCGCATGGAGCCTTCTTCCATCTTGACATCAGAAATGCCCGTGTACTGGATAATCTCCTTGAGGGCAGTCAGGTAAGCATAGGCCTCCTCAGGGCTACGCATATCCGCCTCAGACACAATCTCAATCAAAGGCACACCCTGACGGTTGAGGTCAACATAGGAATAGCCGTCTATCCCGTGGGTATTTTTCCCAGCATCTTCTTCCAGATGGGCACGCTCGACACGGATTTTCTTGGTTGAGCCGTCCTCCAGTTCAATCTCAATCCAGCCGTTATAGCCAATTGGCTCATCAAACTGAGAAATTTGGTAGGCCTTGGGGTTATCAGGGTAGAAGTAATTCTTGCGGTCAAAGTGCATGACCTGATGAATCTGCATGTTGAGCGCTAGAGCTGCCTTGATCCCTGCATCAATGACGCCCTTGTTCATGACAGGAAGCACTCCAGGGAAGGACCAGTCAATCACGTTGGTGTTGGCATTTGGCTCTTGCCCAAAATGCGCAGACGAGGGCGAGAAAATCTTGGAATTGGTGTTCAATTCGACGTGGACTTCTAGTCCGATAATGGTTTCAAAATTCATTAGGCGTCACCTCCAAAAATCACCGGCTGCTTGGTGTGGTGGTCAGTTGTTGCTTCAAAGGCTGCAGCCGCTTGGTAAATCAGGGCTTCGCTGTATTTAGGCCCAATCAGTTGCAGACCGACAGGCAAACCGTCCACAAAACCTGACGGAATGGAAATGGCTGGCAGACCTGCCAGGTTGACTGGAATAGTTAACAAGTCAGCCAGGTACATGGCCACAGGGTCGTGATTTTGTGTACCTAAGCCATAAGCCACATCAGGAGCTGTCGGTCCCAAAATCAAGTCATAATCTGCGAAGACCTGCTCAAAATCACGGATAATTAAGGTTCGCACCTGACCAGCCTTTTTGAAGTAGGCATCATAGTAACCTGATGACAGGCTAAAGGTGCCCAGCATAATTCGACGCTTCACTTCCTCACCGAACCCTTCGCTCCGCGATTTAACATAAAGCTCCTCAAGGTTGGTCACCTCAGGCGTGCGATAACCGTATCGGATGCCATCAAACCGTTGAAGGTTACTAGAAGCCTCAGAGGAGGCGATGATGTAGTAGACTGCCACACCATACTTGCTATGAGGTAGGCTGACGTCTTCCACGATAGCCCCCAGACTTTCAAAGTGCTTGGCTGCAGTCAGAATATTTTCTTTAATGGCTGGTGAAATGCCTTCTCCCAGATACTCCTTAGGCAGAGCAATTTTCATCCCCTTAATGTCTCGTCCGATAATGGCTGTAAAATCGCTGAGTCCCTTAGCTGTTGATGTGGCATCACGCTTGTCATGACTAGCAATCACGTTGAGCAACTGAGCATTTTCCTTGACCGTTGGTGCAAATGGCCCAATTTGATCCAGCGAAGACCCAAAGGCAATCAGACCATAACGAGAAACACGACCGTAGGAAGGCTTCATACCGACCACTCCATTAAAGGCCGCTGGCTGGCGAATAGAGCCTCCCGTATCAGAACCCAGCGATAAGCGCACCTGACCAGAAGCCACAGCTGTCGCGGAACCACCAGATGACCCTCCAGCTACCTTGGTCTGGTCCCAAGCGTTTTTGGCAGGCTTGAAGGCAGAGTTCTCGTTAGACCCTCCCATAGCAAACTCATCCATATTGGTCTTCCCGATGACAATCATATCCTTAGCATAGAGGTTCTCAACGGCTGTGGCATCAAAAATCGGCTCATAATTCTCCAGCATTTTGGAGGCCGCTGTCGTGAGTATTCCCTTGGTAGAAATATTGTCCTTGACCGCTACAGGGATGGCAGCCATGACGTTAGTGGCATCAATGCCTTGCTCGTCCAGACGGCGAGCGGCCGCTAGCGCCTTTTCCTCATTGAGACTGAGAAAGGCACCTGTTGCCTCTTCCCGACTCTTGATGTCTTCAAAGGTTGCTTGGGTCAACTCAAGGGCAGAAATTTCTTTCTTGACCAAGAGATCATGTAAGTCATCTATTGTCTTGTGATTAAAGGTCATTAAGCGTCACCTCCACCGTCCAGCATAGCTGGAACCTTGATTAAATTGTTCTCGTGGCTCGGTACATTTTTGAAGAGCTCTTCACGATTCCAGCCCTTCTCTGCCACATCGTCACGCATGACATTTCTAGTCTCGGCCATAGTGGTGGTCGATGGCACATCAGTGGTATCAACTTCTTTTAGTAACTCTACCATATCAACAATTTTAGACAGAGTCATTGCAAAGTTTTTTGTTTCTTCATCAGTAAAAGCTAGTTTAGATAACTTTGCCACATGACGAACATCAGTCTCTAAAATCTTCATTCCTTTCCTCCATTTCAAAGTTTCTCTATAATTATAGCATATTTTCGATGAACACAACAGATAGACAAAGTTTTGATTCATACACATATTCAAATAGTGAAAAATTAAACAGCTAGTAATATGAAAAAAGAGGCTCTATAATTTCTGTAGTGGGTAAATCCACCATGGAGATTATAGAGCCTTTTGAGTGTAGAAAAAAAGTTCCATATGACCTACAATGAAAAGTGCTTAAACAACTCATTAGAAAG
>NZ_JBGTZC010000030.1:0-25872 GCF_041807725.1 Streptococcus sp. E17BB | reverse complement strand
AGTGTCTTGTAACCAGCACACTCAAGATAAGGTATTTTGGATAGTTTCTGGAAGTCGTACTTGGCCATCTGTCCCTGGCAATGTTGGCATTTTGGAGCAGGGTAATCGAGTTTAGCGATGACCTCCTTGTGGCTTCTGGTGTCCACAATCTCCAAAATAGTGATATTTGGGTCTTTGATTTCGAGTAGGTTTGTGATAAAATCCTCGCTTTTCGACTTTTAGGCTCAGGAAGAACTAGTCACTTCCCTGGCTAGTTCTTTATTCCATATGAGTCTTTCTAAATGTTAGTGGAACGTTTTTCATTGTGGGTCATATGGGACTTTTTTTCTACACTAAAAGAGGCTCCATAATCGCTACGGTGGAGTTATCCACTACAGTCTTATAGAGCCGAAAAAATAGCCGCACAAATGTACGACTAAACATATTTCAATTAAGGGTTGTAAAACTTCACAAACCTCTTCATTATATCATAAAAAAATTGAAAAAAACAGACTTGATTTTAATTAAATTAGGAGTACAATAGGGGTGTTGAAATTGTTTGTTAGAAAGGATTACAATTATGAGACGTTTTTTACCCAAAATATTACTATTTGTTGCCCTTAGTGGGTAGCTGCTCCACTTGTTCAAGCAAGTACTGTTTATGCAAATGAAAATGCGAATACTGATGTGGTTGATGTATCTTTGGTTGAAAATAATTATTCAACAGATTACTCATATGAAGGTGTGGAATTCTTCGACGATGGCACATTAATTTTAGGAGAAGAAGAATTTGAAATTTTAAGTGCGATTGAAAATTTACCAGATGAAGTAATCGCAGGTGGCTCTGAGAGTATAAATCAATATTTCCATGAGAAAGGGATTAATCGAATAAAAGTAAGTGAAAGAGTAAGACAAAAAAGAGGAGTTGTAGGATGTATTTCTGCCGTAGGGGTTGCATTGCTTGTGAATCTCACCCCAGCAAAAATTGCTAAGGCAAAAAGTGCATTAAAAGCATTAGGTGGAGCTGCTAATTTTGTGTATAAAGCTGTTGGGCTCTATAACAAATTTAAAGCAACTAGAGCAAAACTTGCTGCTGCTCAAGCTGCGGTTGCAGCAGCAGCTGCTAATGTTAGTGGGCGAGAAATACTATTAGAATTATTTTCATTAGGTAGCGTTTATTCAGAATGCTTTGAATAAAAAGGTATTACATGAAAAAAAGAATTATCAATAATCTCACTTTAATTTTAGTTATAACTTTTTTTATATTGAGTTATTTCATTAAAAATGATTCCAAAGAGTTTGTTTTAGTAATTATTTCTCTAGTCATAATATTTATAAATTTTTATAAAAAAAGACAGTAAGTTTTAGTTTTTATATTTAATAAACCGGCTCATTGTCAACTGTAGTGGGTTAATGAAAAGCTAGCATCTGGAGAGGACCGATTTGGTTCTCTCTTTTGGCTCTATAATCTCCGTAGTGGATCGACCCACTGCAGTCTTATAGAACCCTGATTATCTGCAATGCGCGAGAGCAACGGGTCTATCATACTGTGGTTCAAAGGCGCTTCCTAATCAAGCTTGGTCAAACTATAGTTCATTTAGGACGATGATGTTTATCGCAGACAGCTCCAACAGCTCAGTCGACAGGTGGAGAAGCAAGCCTAAAAAATAAGAAGGCGAGCTGTATGGAACAACGAGATAAACGGAATCAGGTATAACATAAAAACTAAAACACTATAACATAAAAAACCTGTGTGGCAGCTAACTCACTAAAGTCAAACTGTTACACAGGGTTTTCGTTGCTGATGATTTCCTAGTATGGAATCATACTTTAATTTTCTTGCGATTGATCACAAAATCTGAACTGATGACTTCGTCAATGTTGAGAATAGAAACAAACGCATCTGGGTCTATCTGAGCGATAATCTGCTTAGCTTCACGGACTTCTGTCGGATTCAAGGCAACATAGATAACTTTCTTACTTCTGCCAGAATAAGCGCCCTCGCCTTCCAGATAGGTTACACCACGCTCGAGGTTATCAAGGATTTGTTTGGCAATAGCTGGCGCAAAGTCGGAAACAATCAGCATGCCACGAACCTGATAGCCTCCGTTTTCGATGATTGTAATCACTTGGCTATAAACAAAACTAGCAATTAGTGTGTACATCATGTGTTGGATATTGATGTAAGTGAGTGACAGGAGGAGAATGACGATATCAACAAGCAACAAGGTTTTTCCGATTTGTGCATGCAACACCTTTTCAACGATACGAGCAATGATGTCTGTTCCGCCTGTCGTTCCACCGAAGCGAAAAACGAGGCCGCTACCGATACCAGCACATAAACCGGCAAGCAGTGAAGCAATGAGCAAATCATGATTGACATCAATAGTCAATGCAATCCTCTGAAAGAGCCAGATAAAAGCGGACATTGTCAGAGTACCGTAGATACTCAGCACCATACTTTTACGTCCTAGGATTTTTGCCCCGAGAATAAAGAGGGGAAAATTAATCAGTAATGTGGTATAGGAAGGATCTAATCCTGTTAGGTTATAAATAATCAAGGTGAGACCTGCGACTCCTCCTTCAGCCAGATGGTTGGCCATGTTAAATTGAACAAAGCCAAAGGCATAAATGGCTGTTCCTAGTGCAATCATGAAAAGGTCGCGCAGGCTAGTTTTGTTAAGTTGAAACATCTCTGTTCCTTTCTCAAAGTTAAATGTCTGTGGCTGTGTGCTGGTCGTCTGTTAGCTAGTATGCTAAGTGACTTGGCGATACTTACTGCGTTTGATGACAAATTCTGGGCTGACAACTTCTTCAACATTGGAGACGGACAAGAAAGCTTGTGGGTCAGTTGTTGTCACAATACGCTTGGCGTCACGTACCTCATTAGGGTTCAAAATAATGTAGAGCACCTGCTTGTCCTTGCCAGAGTACGCCCCTTTGCCTTGGAAATAGGTCACGCCTCGCCCGAGCACCTGCATGATTTGTTGGGAAATGGCGTCAGGCTGGTCTGTAATGACCATCATTTCACGGACAGAGTACCCACCACGCTCGACGACGTTGACCACTTGGCTATAGATAAAACTGGCAATCAGGGCATAAGTCATTTTTGGAATAGAGACGTAAGTCAGAGACAATAACATGACGATGACATCGATGCCAAGCAGGCTTTTTCCGAGTGGAATACCTAATTTGTCTTCCAAAGCTCTTGCGATAATATCTGAGCCACCCATGGTTCCACCGAAACGAAAGACCAATCCTCCTCCTAAACCTGCGGTGACACCTGCTAGAATAGCGATGATGGTGTTGTCTCCTTGCAGGTCAACGGCAATACCTGATAGTTGCCAAAGCCAAATAAAGAGGTAGAGCATGACGGTGCCATGGAGGGTATAGATGACGGCATTGCGACCGAAGAGTTTAGCCCCTAAGATAATCAATGGAAGGTTGATCAGATAGCCTGTGATAGTGGGATTGATGCCAAAGAGAGCATGCAAAATCAATGCGACCCCTGACATCCCGCTGTCAGCAATTTGATTGGGCATTTTGAAAATAACAAAGCCAAAGGCATAGATTGCACATCCTAGGGCAATCAGTAGGAAATTTTTAGGATGAAAAACGTATTTGTTTGACATGAGTTCTCCTTAATCCACATCCACGAAACGTCCGATAATTTGGACATTTTCAGCAACCGAGACAAAAGCATTTGGGTCAGCTTTTTTCATACGGTATTTGAATTCGTAGAACTCAGCGCGAGTGATGATGGTAATCAGTACTGCTTTTTTGCTGCCTTCGTAGGTGCCCTGAGCATCGTTGATAGAGGTCACCCCTCGATGAAGTTTCTGGTGAATCATTTTGATGACACGGTCAGGATGGCTGGTCACGATGGTCGCCTGCATTTTTTTCTGTTTGGTGTAGATGGCATCAGTGACACGGCTAGACACAAAGATGGTCACCATGGAGTAAAGGGCGTATTGCCAGCCGAACAAGAGACCTGCAAAGACCATGATGACACCATTTACAATCAGGGAAATACGTCCTACGTCGCGCCCAGTTTTACGTCGGATCGTTAGACTGATGATGTCCGTTCCACCACTTGAAATATTGGATTTGAGACCATAACCGATACCAGTTCCCATGACTAGACCACCAAAAATCGCATTGACTAGAGGATCAGTCGTCAAGGTAATCTGGGGCATAAACTGGATAAAAAGCGAGCTCATGGTCACTGTGATAAAGGTGAAAATAGTGAACTTTTGCCCGATGGTCCGCCAAGCCAAAACTAGGAGAGGTAGGTTAATGGCATAGAAAATCGCTGCCACAGGAATGTTTACTCCTAAGGTGCGTTGACTAAGCGCTGACAAAACTTGGGCTAGACCTGTCACGCCGCTGGCGTAGACATTGCCGGGTTCAAAGAAAAAGTTGACAGCGATACTAGATAGCAAACCATAGAGCAAAGACGCTGAAAATTTTTCAGTGTACTTTTCTCTGGAAATGCTACGGAGGGTCTGAAATAGACCGACCTTTTTCGCCAAACGCTTTATCGCAAAGCGACATTTTTTAGGAAGACTTGCTTGTTTAACCATTATTCTTAATCGTGAGGGCGAGCTCGTCCAGTTGCTTCTGGGCAACTGGGCTTGGGGCTTGGGTCATCGGGTCAGAGGCCTTGTTGTTTTTCGGGAAGGCGATGACCTCGCGGATGTTGTCCTTACCAGCTAGAAGCATGACCAAGCGGTCAAGACCGATAGCCAAGCCACCGTGCGGTGGGAAGCCATAGTCCATCGCCTCTAGCAAGAAGCCGAATTGCTCCTGTGCTTCTTCCTTGGAGAAGCCAAGCGTCGCAAACATTTGTTCTTGGAGGTCGCGGCGATTGATCCGCAAAGAACCGCCACCTAGCTCGTAGCCGTTGAGGACAATGTCATAGGCGACAGCCTTGATTTGACTGAGGTCGCCACCGTTCAAGAGATCTGCTGTTTCAGCTGTTGGTAGGGTAAACGGATGGTGCGCAGACATGTAGCGCCCTTCTTCCTCCGAATACTCAAAGAGTGGCCAGTCGATGACCCAAAGGAAGTTGAACTGGTCTGGGTTGATGAGACCGAGCTCCTTACCCAGACGGTTACGAAGAGCGCCGAGGGTGTTGTTGGCAACATCAAGACTGTCTGCAACAAAGAGCACCAAATCGTTCTCAACCAACTCCAGACGAGCTATCAAGTCACCCTCAATAGCTGGCAAGAATTTGGCAATCGGTCCATTGAGACTAGCTTCTGTGTGCTTGACCCAAGCCAGACCCTTGGCACCAAACTGCTTGGCAAATTCTGTCAGCTTGTCGATGTCCTTCCGCGAATAACGGTCGGCTGCCCCCTTGACCACGATAGCCTTGACTACTTCTGCTTCTGAAAAGACTTTGAAGTCGACGGTTTTGGCTAGCTCTGAGATATCCTGCAAGAGCATATCAAAACGGGTGTCGGGCTTGTCTGACCCGTAGCTGTTCATAGCGACATCATAGCTCATGCGTGGGAAAGGCAGGCTGACGTCGATACCTTTGGTCTCCTTCATGACACGAGCCAGCATCCCCTCAACGAGGTCTTGGATTTCTTGGTCAGACAGGAAAGAGGTCTCCAAGTCCACTTGGGTAAATTCCGGCTGGCGATCCCCACGCAGGTCTTCGTCACGGAAACACTTGACAATTTGATAGTAGCGGTCAAAGCCAGCATTCATCAAAAGCTGCTTGGTGATCTGTGGGCTCTGTGGCAAGGCGTAAAAATGACCCTCGTGCACACGGCTCGGCACCAGATAGTCGCGCGCTCCTTCTGGCGTTGACTTGGTCAACATCGGCGTTTCCACATCAATAAATTCCAGCTCATCCAGATAGTTGCGGATGGCGTGTGTGGTCTTGGCGCGGAGTTTGAAATTGTCCAGCATTTCTGGACGGCGCAGGTCAAGGTAGCGGTAGCGCAGGCGCGTATCGTCACTGACTTCAACACCGTCTTTGATTTCAAATGGTGTGGTCTTGGCTTCGTTCAGTACACGAAGACTGGCAACTGCCATCTCTACCTCGCCTGTTGGTAGGTTCGGATTCGCCTGCTCACGGGCTAAAATCTCGCCTGTCACTTCGATGACAAACTCACTGCGCAAGCCATTGGCGATAGCCACCACATCGCTAGACGCTGTCTCAGGGTTAACCACCAACTGCATGATGCCCTCGCGGTCGCGCAAATCAATGAAAATCAAGCTGCCTAAGTCACGGCGGCGAGCCACCCAGCCCATCAGGGTCAGCGTCTGTCCAATGTGTTCAGCACGAACACGGCCTGCATACATACTACGTGTCATATCATTCTCCAAAATCTTGTAATCTCTACTATTGTACCATAAAAGAGAGGGCTTGTGGTTGTTCTTTGCTGAAAAAACAGTGTCATTGCCAGCATCTTTTAGTCATTTTTCTGACACTTTGGCAGCAAAAAGAATTTAGCCATAGTCGGGGCTAAATTCTTTTTAGAATCTAATCAACAAGTGAAATGATGTGGGCTTGTCCTTTTTTGTCAATCAGTCGGACGGATTTGGTTTCTGGGTCGTAGGTGAAGGTATCCACACCGACACCATAGGTCATTGCCAGCTCGTAGAGCTTGTCCTCAAAAACCTCTCGGTCCATGCCAAAGGCAGTCGCTTGCTTGAGCATCTCACGGTCATAGTCGTCTAGGTTATCATCCTCTGTGCTAGTTGGTTCCGTTTCTGTCGGACTAGGTTGAGCTGGTGATTCTGTGTCAGGTGTCTCATCACTATCAGCAGGTTCGGATTCTGGGAATGATGTGTCTGTCGTCTCGTCTTCGGTTTCTTCATCAGGTTCTTTTCCGACAGGGTAATTCGGACGGTTTTCAGCATTGCCACGACCTTTCATGATGTCGCTATCGCGCCCCCATCCATCTTTTGAACCAGGGCGTTCATCAGGATTTTCTACATAATATTTGATAGTAGCAAAGAGATCCTCTAGGCTGTAACCCGCAGGTGCTTCAAACAAATCATCAAAGCGAGCAATAGCAATGTTGTGGTAATGGTTGTAGTGCGGAATGATGAGGTAACCGTTGGTAACCGCGACGGTGTAGGCAGAATTGTACGGCATCTTCTCAATCGGAATACGTTTGGCTGGCTCTGCTTTGTCAAAGATGTCTACAGCTCGTTCCCTTGGGCGACCGTCATTTGGCTGTGGCGTTGGACGGCTTGGTTCTGTTTCTGCTGGCTTACGACTGGCTAGTTCTTTCTCGGCTGCTCGGCGTTCAGTATAGGAGAGGTCCCACTTAGGAATCCAGTGGCTATGGTCCATGTGAGGAACGATGTAGGCATCTCCCTCTTCACGTTCAATGTCCTTGGCATCAAAGATATAACCATCTGAGGTGGTGTAACGTCCAGCAGCCTTAGCCTCAGCGATTTCTTCAGGACTGTAAATAATTTGTGAGTTTGGCTTGCCTTTGCGCTCAGCTACTGGCGTTGGTTTATGGTGCTCATCAGTTGTTGGTTGGCTTGGCGTTTCAGTAGAGTTATTATGTTCAGTGGAGTCTTGCTCTTCTGGTTCGTCACCGTCAGCAGTATTGCCCAAGTCAGGTAGGGCTTCTCCTTTTTCTTTGCTTGTTAGGACAGTCGCTTCTGATAATATTAGATTCTCCTCACCTACCATAGGTGTGATGACATAGCCAATACCTGGCATATAGGCAATGGTGCTTGCCTTGTCACCATAATATTGTCCTAGATAAGCTAATAGTTCGGCTCTCTGGTTAGCAGGTTTAGGCTGAGGTTGCTCGGTTGGCTGACTCGGAAGGGGGTCTGTTGTATCAGCTTCATCCGTTTCAGAAACCTTCTCCTCATCCGTGGTTGTTGTCTCTTCGTTTGGTATTGGTGAGGTCGTTCCATCAGCTGGCTTAGTCTTATCTTTCAAGGTATAGATAACAGGGTCGTTGATGTCAACAAGACTCAAGTCAACCCCACCATGGCCGTCAACAAAAACTAAATTGCCGAAGAGAGGTCGCACATGGCTACGTGGCACCTTGTATTGCTTAGCAATGTAACGGAGTTTTGCTTCTTGCGGATGCTTGTAGGTGACAAGGTCACTGTAGTCAACCTCGTCATAGGTCAATGGTAGGGTAATAGAAGCAAGCGGAAATTCCTTCTCCGTCCCATCTTGATAACTAGCTGTCACAATTGCATCATCACGGAAAACAGCAATGACGCCCTCCTGCAAACGAATTTTCCCCATTTTCAGTCGAATGAGCAAGTCACGGTAATCCTCAGTGTTGTCAAAATCACTAGCTATCAAGCGTGTCGGATACTTCTCCAGGTTAGCTGTGTGAGAATGGTTGCCGTGTGGGATAATGACCTGATTGCCACTCACTTTAAGCAAAGCTTTAGGGACTTGGTTTTCCAAGGAAATAAAGGTTAATTTAGCATCGACTTCTGTTGCTGAATAGGTGCTCGGTGGAGTTGCTTCAATTCCCTCACGATTGATGTAGTCTGCAGCAGCTTCAAGCTCATCGTCTTCTAATTCATGGTAGAAGATATAGTGCTCGTGGTCATCGTGTTTTGCTCGGAAACCTTCGTCATCATAGGCTATGATGCTCTCAGGACTAAAGGTGTAGCCATCGCTGGTTGTGTAAGGTAGACCATCTTTACCTTTAGGTGATTTAAGAATATTCAACTTACTTAAGTCAAAGTACCGACGCTCTGGTAATGCGGTATTGTCGTCTTCTGGTTGATTTGCTTCTGTTTCTTCTACATTATTTGGCTGATCTAGCTCATCAGTTTCTTCAGGCTCTACTGGACTTGAAGGAGTAGGCTGAGGCTCTGGTTGACTTGGTAACTCAGGTTGCAGAGGGGAGCTTGGATTTGTCAACTCATTCCCTTGTTCCAATAAACGAGAAATCTTAGCCTCAAGCTCTGACATCTGACTGTAAGGGATAAAGTGGAAGTGATCACCGTGAGGTACGACGACACCACGCTCGGTCCACTTGCTGATCGTTTTTGGATCAAACACCAGACCGTCTGCTTCGACATGACGTTCAGATAACGGTAGAGCGTAAAGCCTCTGTAGCAAGCTGTCTAAGTTATCTGTATTATCTGGTTGTCCTGCTTGATTTGGTGCAGGCTGGATAGGCTGATTTGACGGTGCAGGTTGAGTAGTGTGTAGTGGCTCATGAGGTTGTCGACTAGCTGTTGGAGCTGGTGTTTTTCCTGTAGAAACCTGTGGTTGTGCAGGGGTAATAGAGTTACCAGCAGGTGTCTTTTTACCGTTCCAATAGGCTTGCGCAGCGGCCAATTCTGCTGGAGACAAATCAGCTTTCGGGATATAGTGGAAGTGGTCACCATGCGGCACGAGGAAGCCATCACCTAAGTCATCAATCACATCTGTTGGGCTAAATACATAACCATCATCTGTAGTGTAAGGTTTGGTCGTTGTTGCGCTTTTCTTATCTGTTGTGGTAGGCGTTCCTTGTTTCCCTTGCTGACTTGGTCGAACAGTACCTGTGCTTTGTTGCTGGCGAATAATTTCTTCTTTAGTACGGACATTGGTGGCTTTTTTGGCATCCTTGAGGTAAAGATAGTAAGTGCCGTTGACCTTGATGATGTAACCATCTTTGACCTCGTTGACGATGTCTTCTTGTTTGAGGACATAGGAGCTATCTTTCATGATCAACTCTTCACTGATAATAGCATCAAAAGGCACCTTACCATTATAGAAATGGTAGTGATCACCATGTGACGTCACATAACCCTGGTCGGTAATTTTAACGACGATTTGTTCAGCGTTAATCCCTTCTTTAGCGCTGACCTCGTCAGGGCTCATGTTGGCTGTATCAGTGAGGACTTTTTTCTTGTTACCAGTTGATTGCTCTGACGAGCTGATGTAAGAGACACGGTTTTCCTCATTTTGGTCAAGGGCTTGATGATGCCCAACTTGGTAACTAATCACGGAGAGTAGGATTGCTGCAGCGGAGCTATAAACGTATTTTTTCTTCATGGATTCTTATTCCTTTCTAGTTTCAAGGTCTTCTGCGAGAATGGTGAGATTGGCTCTGAGGTTCTCCAGATAACTGAGGTTGTTTTGTGGGTCAGCTTCCAGAGGCTCTAAGATTTTGAGGGTCACCTTGCTTGATGTCGCCAGGGCTTTTGCCATCTTGTCTGAAGCCCCTCGTTCGACAAAAATGGTAGTGACATGGTAGGTATCGATGAATTCTTTGATTTCTGCCAGTTGTCGGGGGCTTGGTTCTTGGGCAGTGACGCTAGCGATGCCCAGCTGCTCTAAACCAAAGCGGTTTGCTAGGTAGGCAAAAGCAGTGTGCTGAGTGACAAAGGTTTTTGCCTTAGTTTTGGCGAAACGTTGTTCAAACAGGTTTGCCAACTCTTCAGCTTCTTTTGCCAGTTTGTCAGCATTTTTCCGGTAGGTGGCTGCATGGTCTGGGTCAATGTTGGTCAACTGCTCTGCTATTAACCTAACCTCCTCAGCCACTAAAATGGGGTCAACCCAAGTGTGTGGGTCGTAGAGTGTCGCCTCATCAATCCCTTCGGTGACAGGAATATCCTCTAGACCTGGGACGCGCTTTAGGCTCATGCCTTTGGAGGCCTCCAAAACGATAACATCTGACTGCTCCAGGTTTGGATCTAGTCGTCCAGCCCAGCTCTCCAAGGTGTGGGAGTGGTAGATAAAGACGTCAGCATCGTAAATGGCGCGGACGTCGGCAACCGAAGGTTCGAATTCGTGGATGCCTTGCCCTGACTGAATCATACGGACATCGTTGAGGTCTCCAGACACTTCCTTTGTCATGGCATAGATGGGGTAGAAGCTAGTGACAATCCTTAACCCGTGACTTTCTTTAGGTGGTTTATGCTGACAAGCTCCCAAGATTAGGAGGGTTAGTAAGAGGGATAGTAGGGTGCGACAGGATTTTTTCATTTAAAACTCCTTAACTAATTAATTAAATAAAATTATATCACTGGTTAAGTAGTTTGTCAATGTTTTTTATGCCGCTACAGGAGTGAGATTGATTTGGAACACAAACTGGCTGTGCTCCAATAGGTTCGGGGTTAGGGAACAGATTGGACAAGTCCATGATTGTTCTGGCGTGGTTACCGATACTTTACATTGAAAAACACAAGCTAAAAAGACCTTGTCAGTCATTGCTGACTTAATTGACGAGAAGTCGCGGGTCACGACTCCGCTGAGTTCCATTGGCGAGACTGGCAAAGCTGTTGCTCTTATTGTCAAAAAACTAGAATTGTTAACAGCACTATCTCGACAGAAATTCTGTAATAGCAGGAGGTGAGGTTTCCAAGTGATTCTGCGCTTGTTATATCTTATAAAAGAATAGTCGCTGGTAGGTGCTGTTTTCTCTCCTATTGCTTTATTATCCTAAGTCCAATTTCATCTTCTGAAGGAACTGATGTCGAAAGAGGAACCGAAGGTGTTTGACATTAAATAATGCCATAAAAATACTTAAAAAGCCCGCTCTATTGAGCGGGTTTACTTTAGTGTTCAGGCGTTTTGAGTTGGTCATAAAAAATGGCATCAGCTGTTGTGATATAAGGCAAAACATAGATAAGAGCCAATCCGAGAGTAATCCCTGTCAAGATATACCAACCGATAAAGGAGAGATGGAGAATAAAGAGGTCAAATTTTTTGCCAACCATCAGCTCCTTACTTTCTTTAAACATATCAAAGGGATCAAGATCTTTTCCGTCTTCCATATGGTCAAGCAAAATCAGTTCAGCTTGGCTGTAGGTATAGGCCTTAATGATTAACATGACAACCCCGATGAGCCAGCAAATAAAAGAGAGGGCAACATAAAACGAGTTCATATGTCCTGAATTTAGCCCCATATAGGCTAATAAAATGATTGCTGGACCGATGCAAAGAACGATCCAAGGCAACAACAGCAAGAGCCGAACGACATAGAGCAAGAGGTAGTGGAGGAAGATTCGTCCTGAGAAGGTTCTCAGGCTGTCTTTATAGCTCACCTCGTCACGTTTTTGTCTCACCACTTCAACCATGGTGTAGGTTGTTGCTAAGCCCATTAAACTGATAATAAAGCTGATTAACTGTGGGAAAAGAGAGGAGCCTCTATAGGCTGTTTGTGCTAGGGCATAACCACTGTAAACAGTCGCTGTTTCTCTGAGCTGGATAAACATAAAAAACAGGCTCAGGGCAATAGGCAGCCAAAAAAGCTGGTATTTGGTAGGGAGATGTTTAAGTGTTTCACGGGCTTTTTCGCGAATATCATACGATGACATAGTGTCCTCCTTTATTATGTTCTTCCTATTATAGCATAATTTATGGTAAAATAGAGAAGCCAGCTCAGCTGGCACACTAAGGCCCAGAACTGTTTTTTCTGGCAGCACAAAGAAAGGAATTGAACCCGTCCGGAAAACTTGGAAAAAAGATAAACTGCTAAGACATCAGGTGTCTCATCAGCTTCCTGTTTTTCTATCGTTTTCTGGTCGAACTTGGTATCTTAGTTATGACAGATTACCCAATCAAATACCGTCTGATTAAGACGGAAAAACACACCGGTGCCCGCCTCGGAGAAATTATCACGCCGCACGGTACCTTTCCGACCCCTATGTTTATGCCAGTTGGCACCCAAGCCACGGTTAAAACCCAGTCGCCTGAAGAGCTCAAGGAAATGGGCTCAGGCATTATCCTCTCAAACACCTACCATCTTTGGCTCCGTCCGGGTGATGAGCTGATTGCACGGGCTGGGGGGCTTCACAAGTTCATGAACTGGGATCAGGCGATTTTGACCGATAGTGGGGGCTTCCAAGTCTATTCCCTCGCAGACAGCCGTAACATCACCGAAGAGGGTGTGACCTTCAAAAACCACCTCAACGGCTCAAAAATGTTCCTGTCACCTGAAAAAGCCATCTCTATTCAGAACAATCTCGGTTCTGACATCATGATGAGCTTTGACGAGTGTCCGCAGTTTTACCAGCCTTATGATTATGTCAAAAAATCCATTGAACGCACCAGTCGCTGGGCGGAGCGCGGGCTTAAAGCTCACCGTCGTCCCCATGACCAAGGGCTCTTTGGTATTGTCCAAGGAGCGGGCTTCGAGGACCTGCGTCGCCAATCAGCTGCAGACCTTGTCAGCATGGACTTCCCAGGCTACTCTATTGGAGGTCTAGCAGTCGGTGAAACCCACGAGGAGATGAATGCGGTGCTGGACTTTACTGTGCCGCTCCTGCCTGATAACAAGCCGCGTTACCTCATGGGGGTCGGTGCGCCTGACAGCCTGATTGATGGGGTCATTCGTGGGGTGGATATGTTTGACTGTGTTTTGCCGACACGGATTGCCCGAAACGGTACCTGTATGACTTCACAAGGTCGTCTGGTGGTCAAAAACGCCCAATTCGCTGAGGATTTTACACCGCTTGACCACGATTGTGATTGCTACACGTGTCAGCATTACACTCGTTCCTATATCCGCCACCTGCTCAAGGCAGACGAGACCTTCGGCATTCGCCTGACCAGTTACCACAATCTTTATTTCTTGGTCAACTTGATGAAAAAGGTCCGTCAGGCCATCATGGACGACAACCTGCTCGAATTCCGTCAGGACTTCATGGAGCGCTATGGCTACGGCACAAATGGACGGAATTTCTAGATTTTCAGGAAATGGCAGAGCTTGATAAACAAACGACGGTCAAGCTAAAATAGGCTAAAAGAAAAATCAGATAGGCAAAATGCCTTACCAACAGGAAAGAAGACAACTGAAGGAGCTTGCCATGATAGACTACCGTAAACTCACTCTAGCCGACGAAGCAGCCTACAGAAGTTTTGAAGCTGCCATGCTTGAGGATAAGAAAAAGAACCCTTTCGTTGAGTGGTGGCAAGTAGAAGATTTTGTACGATTTGTGAGCATGAGTGACCAGTCAGAGACCAAGCAGGAGGGTCAGGCTTGGTCGCCTTATACCCGTTACTTTGCCTTTGTAGGGGAGGAGATTGTCGGTTTTGTCATCTGTTTCTGGGAACTGGACCACCCAGACTGTCTTAAACTTGGGCATGTGGGCTATATGGTGGCACCTGCTTATCGCCGTCAAGGAATAGCCAGTCAGCTGCTGGCCGTTGCTCTTGAGCGCTACCAACAACGCCAAGTCTCTTCGATTCTGATTGTGACCCATGAGGACAACTGGCCTTGCCGTCACCTGGTGGAAAAACAGGGCGGTGACTTGCTAGGACTTGAGGAACTCCACCACCTAGGCGACACCTTTTGTGCGGCACGCTATCGATTAAAAACAGAGAGGAACTTATGATGTCATCAGATTTTTTTAAGAGCATCGCAGAGCAGCTCAGCGATGGCAAGCGGCATACGGTGCGTATCTATGGTCACGGGGCTTCAGGCAAATCAACCTTAGCAGCTGCGCTATTGACCTACCTCAACCCAGAGCAGGTCAACCTCATCGAAACGGATGCCTATATCATTGACGGTCAGCTCCGACAGCTGGTTCGGCCTGCGAATGCACCACATCAGAAAGTGACCGCTTCTATGCCTGTCTCTCACGAATTAGCCAGCCTGACGCGAGATATTCAAGCCCTACAAAAAGGGATGGATGTCCTGACCATCGACTGTTCTCCTTGGGCACTGCAGCAGGTCTTGACGGGGAGCAAACCGATTCTTATCGTAGAGGGCATGTCTTCTGCCTTTTTGGACCAGTCCCTCTTTGATCTGTCTATCGCCTGCTATACCGATCCCGGGACGGAGTTGGCTAGACGTTTGGCGCGGGATGTGGCTCATCGTGGTCGAGTTCCTGAATTTGTTTTGCAAACGCATCAGGCGCGTCGTCAGCAGTACGAGACCTACTACCAGCACCTGCTTGAAGAGGCAGATATTCTTGTTGACCAGTCGGAGGATGGATTTGTGGTAAAGCACGTGACACAGCCGTCTTAAAACAATGTCTCCTAACTGCTCTAATTGCTTGGCTTCGTCTGTGTAAAGTGTTAGCATTGTTCAGTTTATCTGTTATGGTCGTGCTGATTTGAGAGGCAAAGATTAGTCACCCGTCGTGGTGTTACAATTGCGCCTCCACCTTGCTCAAACGATTAGTTGAAGGGGCTGTTTGAGCAGTCAAAGAATCACCATTGGCAGGGCTATTCAGCTGGTAAGAGGCTGGAAAGACTATCTTAAAACGACTAAATGACTTAGAGTATCGTCATCAATAAACGTTACTCTAAGTCATTTTATAGTGTAATAGTTAACTGCTAGACTCTTAATGTGATGCTTTCTTTGCTTGTTGCAAGGTTGATTCATCACGTTGGGCAGGTTTTAGGAGATAGCTCCCGAATGCCGTAATTGTCAGCAGATAAAACACAAACATAAATGGCAGATTCTGGCGGACACTCTCAATCAACTGAACATGGACAAAGATAAGACCAACAGCTGCTGCAATTAACCGATTGAACCAGAGCATCAATTGAGAGGGAAGCCCCTTGGAAGGACTTGACATGTTCTGCACGCCCCAGAACATCAGGCTATAGGCACCCATTGCCAGCAGGAGCATTAGCGCGAGACGACCGGACAAACTCCCCCAACTGATACCTGGACTCAGCTGGGCATGTGACAAGGATAGAGGCAAGCTTGCCAAAGCCAGTGCAACTTGCCCTAGTACTGCGCTGCTAGCGTCAAGCCATTTAGGCTTGCCTGCCAAAAATAGAGCTGCCAAAAGCCAAACATAAGCAAATATGCCAGTTGTTAAAGCAAAAATCTGTGTCAAGTCAGCAACACCTGCTCCCAAGGCATAACAAACTAAGAGTAGTAGTGGGATAAGAGCAGTGATTATGAGCCAAACCAGCCCTGAAAGGTAACGTGACATAATAATCCTCCAAAAGATAAGATAAGCCTATTATAGCGTAATTGACAGCAGAATAATAGGGTTTTCCTTTTTCTTGAATGATTACAAAAAAGCCGAAAGAGTTTTTATGATATAATAAAGAAAAGACCAAAGGAGTTCATCATGAAACTACAGACACTGGGTTGCTGGGGCGGTTACCCCTATCAAGACCAAGGAACAACCAGCTTTCTCTTAACAGGCGAGGACGGCTTCACCCTTCTTATCGACTGCGGTAGCCGTGCCCTCAACGAGCTGGAGAAAGTCATGTCTCCCCTTGACCTTGATGCGGTTATCATCAGTCACTACCATCCAGACCATGTGGCGGATCTTGGAGTCTTGCGCCATTATCGCCAGCTTTACCCTAAAGACCAGTGGACACCTCGTGTCCTGCCTATCTATGGTCACACCGAGGACGCCCATGAGTTTGCTAAACTCACCATTCCTGATGTTAGCGAAGGGATTGTTTATGGTCCTAATCAAGCCTTCACGATTGGTTCGTTCACCATTAAGGTGATGAAAACCGTTCACCCTGTTCTGTGTTATGCGATGAAAATAGCAGAGCAGGCAACAGGGCAGGTCCTGGTCTTTACAGGAGATACGGGTTACTTTGATGGCTTGGCAGATTTTGCTAATGGTGCAGACCTCTTTTTAGCCGATGTCTATTTTTATGAAGGCAAAGAGAACCATCCTGCCCATCTGACTAGTAAAGAAGCAGGTCTCATTGCCAAAGAAGCAAACGTGAAAAAACTTGTTCTGACTCATCTGCCTCAGTTTCCAGAGCCGCATATTTCACCAGATAACCATCTGGAAACCCTCAGGCAACAAGCCCAGCACTGGGCAGAGGGGATTCCTGTCGAACTTGCCCAGCCTCATAAGGTTTGGGATTTGGGAGATCTGACATGATTGATTTCAGTCCAGAGGAAAAAGCCTATTTTATGGGGCAGGCGCTATTAGAAGCAGAAAAGTCTCTCGCCAAGGCAGAAATTCCCATCGGTTGTGTCATCGTCAAGGATGGTCAGGTTATCGGTCGAGGACACAATGCGCGCGAGGAACTCAACCAAGCCATCATGCATGCGGAAATCATGGCCATCAATGAGGCCAATCAGGCGGTCGGGAACTGGCGATTGCTGGACTGTACACTCTTTGTGACCATTGAGCCTTGCGTCATGTGTAGCGGAGCTATTGGGCTTGCCCGTATCCCGCAGGTTATCTATGGGGCGAAAAATCCTAAGTTTGGTGCCGCAGGTAGCCTCTATGAGATTTTGACGGACGAACGGCTCAATCATCGAGTGACGGTTGAGCACGGAGTTTGTGAGCAGGAGTGTGCAACCATCATGCAGGAGTTCTTTCGTCAAGGACGAGAACGAAAGAAGAGTGAAAAAAGCTTGTCAAATACTCAGAATATGCTATAATAGAATCGGAGCAAGGTTCTTGCGTGAAGTGGGTCAGGGGAGGAATTCAGCAGCCCTAAGCGAGGTAGAGCCTGTGCTCTTTTTTTGTTGTTTTTAGCCCAAAAGAAACGAGCAGGTTTTTGGACCTGCCCGTTTCAAGGAGAGTTATGAAAAAGAAAAAATTTTAGGAGTGACTATAGTATAGACGAGTTAGCTTAATTCTAGCTTAACGAAAAAATCTTAGTGAGTGGCTACCGAGGTGGCAACTATTATAGCAAGAGTAAGTCCTCAGGCTCTTCAAATGGGTTAGCCTTATTGATACGGTCGTAGAAGAAGATGCCGTTGAGGTGGTCAATTTCATGTTGGACAACGATGCTGTTAAACCCTCTGAGTTTTAGACGTTGGTTTTGCCCATTTTTATCAATGTAATCGATGGTTACTCGAGCATGTCGTGGGACATAACCTTCAATGGGACGATCAACAGATAAGCACCCTTCACCGTCTGATAAAGCGGCATTTTGGACAGAATGAGCAACAATTTTAGGATTAAACATGATAACGTTCAGCGCATAGGCTTCTTTAGGCGGGTTGCCGTCAGCATCTTCTGGATTTGGCACGAGAGCTGCGATGATACGTTTAGAGATGTCTAATTGCGGAGCTGCTAGACCAACTCCAGCTCGCAAGCCCATTTTCTCACTGATAACCGGGTCTTGAGAGTTTTTAAGAAATTGCAACATCTTCTCCCCCAAAATAATGTCCTCATCACTTAATGGGAGACTAACTGGTTCGGCTGTTGCCCTCAAGGTAGGGTTGCCTTCGCGGATAATATCAGTCATGTCAATCAAGTGGCTGGCGCGAATAATGTTTTCTTGTGGTGTCATTGCGATACTTCCTGTCTAATCATTTCTATTACTATACCATAAAAGACTAACAAAGGAAAGTTTGAAGAGGGGGTTAAAAAACAGCAAATGTTAACTTTTTGATTGTTTTTTTATATTTTTTAAAGAAATAACTTGATTAAAGCTTGTTTTCTTGCTAAAATTAGGCTCTAATCAATAAAGAAAGAGAACGAAAATGACAAGAAACTCTTCAAGAAATTCAACTGCCTTGCTTTATGGTCTCGATGATCGACCGACCTGGCCTGAGACAATTTTATTGGCCTTGCAGCATATTTTGGCTGCTTTTGCAGGTATCGTTGCTGTGCCTTTGGTGATTGGTAGCGCCTTGAACTTTTCTGCTCAAGAGACTGCCTTGATGGTGAGTGCTACCGTTTTTGCGTCGGGGTTGACAACGATTCTTCAATCCAAAGGGCTTGGACCTCTAGGTTCTCGAGTGGCTAATATGATGGGGACTGACTTTACCTTTGTTAACCCATCAATTGCTGTTGGTGCTAAATTTGGTGTGGCGGGTATTGTGGCAGCAACCATCACAGGAGCTCTTGCGGAGGTTGTTCTTAGCCGTTTTATTAAGCCGTTGATGAGATTTTTCCCGCCCCTGATTATTGGTATCGTGGTTTCGTTAATCGGTGTGACCTTGTTACCTGTCAGCATTGATTGGGCTGCGGGAGGCTTTGGATCTGCGGACTATGGCTCGGTTAAGAATTTGGCGGTTGCCTTTGTGGTCATGGTGTTTACTCTGCTCCTTAGCCATTTTGGCAAGGGCATGTGGAAAACAGCAGCGGTTTTTGTCGGCATGGTTTTCGGTTACCTCATCTCGATTCCTTTGGGAATGGTTGGCTTATCAGCTGTTTCAGCCGCGTCTTGGTTGGCAATACCCAATCCCTTGCGCTATGGGTTTACCTTTGACTTGGCTTCCACCCTATCATTTGTGCCAGCTTATATCGTGTCAAGTATCGGTACAGTCGGTGTCGTGATGGCGATTGGTGAAGCCTCACAGACCAAAGTGAGCAGTGAGCAAATCTCATCTGGAGTTTTGGCAGATGGCATTGGGTCAATGATTTCAGGGGTGTTTGGAGCAGGACCAAACACAGCCTTTTCTCAGAATGTCGGCTTGATCACCTTGACCAAGGTTGCCAGTCGCCACGTCATGATTGTTGCGGGAGCTATTTTGGCTGTTCTTGGACTATTTCCAAAACTATCAGCTTTGATTTCAGTCATGCCAAGTCCTGTGCTTGGTGGGGTAGGGGTCATCATGTTTGGTTTAGTGGCTGCTCAGGGCTTGAAAACGTTGGGACAAGTTGAGTTAGGTGACCGAGAACTCTTGATTATCTCAGTGGCGTTTGCTTTAGGTATCGGTGTAACGGTACGTCCCAATATCTTGGATAATCTGCCAGAAGCCTTTCGCATGATTTTCTCTTCAGGGATTTCAACAGGTACTTTGGTGGCTCTCGTGCTTAATATTATCCTACCTAAGAAGCATTAAAAAAAACAGCCTAAGGCTGGTTGAGGGGGCAAGTCTTGCGTGAGGCTTGCCCTTTTTTCCTACCCTCAAAAGGCTGTCCATGATAAACTGTCCATATCAAGCACTGCTCTACCTTGTTTAAACTGATGAGGCTCAGCTACACCGCTTGCTCGCATATCAAAGTCCGCTTCCCCAATCACCCAATGCCCGCTGTTATCAGGTGATAACTGGTAGAGGGTAGCAGTTCCTTGCCCGCTTGCCGAATGCCAAGAGACGGATTCTACAGTGCCGTCTTGGTAGATGACAAAACCCTCTCGACCACCGCCTGCGCTTGCCACATAAGTCCGCGCGAGATAGGTCGGTACCCCATTTTGCAGGTAGTAGAGGGCGGCTGGTGAGATCTGTCCATTAAAGAAATGGCTCGTCAGCAACTCAGCTGTTCCATTACTATCAATATCAACAAAAGCATAGTGTGTTGCCCGCCCCGCTGTCGTATCCGTCGCCACCAGATGGAGGGTGGTGGCATAGAGCTCTTCATTGCTCGGTGCTGGTGGTTGGCTTTCAGCTTGGGGCTTTGGCGTTGCCATAGCAGAGCTGGATGCCGCTATCGTTTGGCTTGATGTTTCGGTCTGGGAGCTTGAACTGGTGGTGGTTGAGGTGGAGTTAGAACTATTAGCCTGCTTTGATGAGCTGACTGACGTTGGAACACTTGGTTTGGTTTTTTGTGTTGACTGACAAGCCGTGAGTACAAGAAGTGAGCTGGTCAGTACTGTCAGGATGATTTTCTTCATTGTCATTCTCCTTTGGTTAAGCGGGTGATGATGTCAGCGTGGTCAGGGTAACTGGCCAACAGCTTCACTCGGTCAAAGAGTTCAAAATCCTCATACTCAAAACCAGGAGCCACCATGCAGGAGACCAGCGCAAAGGCACCCTCGTCTTCTACTGTAGAACCAAAGATAGTGCCTTTTGGGACACAATACTGTAAGCGGCAATTATCTAGCACCTTGTCGCTTAATTTGACTGCCTCGTAGGTTCCGTCTGGGTGTATCATATGAATCGTTAGAGGTGCGCCAGCATGAAAATACCAGATTTCATCTGCCGTTAGGCGATGAAAACGCGACGGACTTTCCGCCGTTAACAGGAAATAAATACTGGTGTAAAGCGCCCGATCTGTCCTGGCAGATTCTTTTGATTTGTAGATCTGCCGATAATAGCCGCCTTCAATATGAGGAACAAGTTCCAGGGCTTCAACCCAGTCATCAATCGTTGTCATAGCTTCTCCTTGTCTGGTGTCTTTTAGTTTATTTTACCATAATTTATTAGTTTTTTAAGGTCAATTCAGTTATTTTGCTCTGCCATTTGACAAAAGTGAAAAAGGTTGATAAAATGAAGAAGTCCAAGGACGAAACTAACTCTTTCTTGGTTCTGGGACTGCCAAGCCCAGCACTCGGATAGAGGAGAAAAAAGGAGAAAAACAATGGCAATCTCAAAAGAGAAAAAAAATGAAATCATCGCTCAATATGCGCGCCACGAAGGCGACACTGGTTCAGTTGAAGTACAAGTTGCTGTTTTGACTTGGGAAATCAACCACTTGAACAACCACATCAAAGAGCACAAACATGACTACGCTACATACCGTGGGTTGTTGAAAAAAATCGGTCACCGTCGTAACCTTTTGGCTTACTTGCGTCGTACAGACGTTAACCGTTACCGCGAATTGATTCAATCACTTGGTCTTCGTCGTTAAGATGAATTGGACAGAACCTGCCTTTGGGCAGGTTTGCACTTTACAAAATACTTTACCGGTTAACAAAGTTGCGATAAACTAGAAATACGTCAAAAAAAAGGAGGAAACACTATGGCAGAACGTCTTGATTTGGCCAGCTGCTATCGCAAGCTAAAAAGTCCAAATATCAAAACCCGCAAACGTGCGTTGAAAGTCATCAAAGAGCATAAACGACAAGGCAAAAAATAAGCAGGTAGATGTCGCCTGATAAACTTTTTTGGTCAGTCGGCTTACAGTGATTGACCGCAATTTTTGTCCTTAACCCCCCTAAAAACGATAAAAATCCGGCAATAGTTGCTGGATTTTTACATTAGTGTATTTCGGGGAATAGGTTTGCCAGTATTTTAGCTGTTAGAGGCTGACCAGGTCCTTCGTGGCAGTAGGTGTGCATATACATGGAAGGATTGAAGTTGAGTTCGATACAGGTGCAATTTGGTATTTCTTTACTGGCTGTTTTGCTAAGGTCAGGGATAATCAAGTCAACCCTGCAGACCCAGGCTCCAATCGCCGTTGCCATGTCAGCAGCCAACTGTTTAAAACTCTCGTGCATTTGTTCGGTAACATCAATAGAGTCACCACCGGTTGAGATGTTAGAATTTCCTCGTAAGTTAGCTTTGATGCCTTCAGGGAGGATGGTATCCGGAGTATAGCCCTGTTGTTGGAGGGTCAGGCACTCAATATCTCCTAGGGTGATGAGTTCTAGAGGTGAGCGGTGGTCCCTGCCTCTTAGAGGATTTTGATTTTTAAGGTCAATAAGCTGTGCAATCGTGTGAGTGCCATCTCCGACGACATTGGCGGCGACTCGGAGAAGCACTGCTTCGCACTTGCCATCAAGGACAAAGAAGCGGTACTCGATACCTGGGATAAAAGTTTCCACAAGGACATCACTATCCTCTGCAAATGCAATATCGAGTGCCTTGTCATAGTCGTCTAGGCTGGCTGGGTCCTGAAAAATACTAATGCCCAGACCAAAATTAGTTGATTTTGGTTTGACGACGATGGCTTGCTCTGCGATTTGCCCATAGTAGCGACGAGCAGCTGACTTACTAGAAAATTCTTGACCAGCAGGAACAGGGAAGCCAGCATCTGCAAGGATTTTTTTGGTGACCGTTTTATTGGCCATGGCTAGTGGGACGATATAGTTATCTTTAGAAGTCATGTTGCCATTTTTGACGTATTCGACATGGTCATTATGCCAAAGTTTTAAAAACTGGTCATTTTCGTCTAAAATTTCAACATGAAGTCCTTGTTGAATGGCATCAAATAACAGCAACTGGGTAGATAGCTCCATCGACTCATAGCCTTTGAGGGCATAAGGGGCGGACCAGAAGTAAGCCCTATAAGTTTGTCCCTGTTGCTGTCCGAAATCTTGTAAAGAGAGGCCGTCAAGGTGAGACACTAGCTGTCCTGATAGGGTCAGGCGAGGGCTGTTGATTGCTTCTTGAGCTTGCTGAATCAGTTGGTGGTAATAATCATCCAGTTGGAAATGCGTGACCACCTCGGTCATTGCCCGTAGAATGCTGTGATAGTCAGCCTCAGCCGGCAAAGGTTCCAGAGGGTGTGCCAGTGCGATGCGATTATTCAAGTCATTAGCAGCAGCGATGTCTTTATCGACTGAAGTAGACTGGTCTAACCAGAGGAGGGCTAGGATGAAAAGATGTACCGTATCCAGTGTCTGTTGACTGATGCCTAGAGGGTCAAAAGGATTGAGGTCAAAGCAGCGAAATTCTAGGTAAGTAATCCCTTTAGTGAGGTAATCACGGTTGTGCTTGCTCCCACGCAATCGAACAGGGGCATAGAATTCTTTTTCGGCAGAGAGTTGTCCAGATGCAACATAAGCCTCCAACTGTGTCACATAAGTCGTTAAATCAGCAAAAGAGACCTGAATGTCCTCGTGATTGACATAGCCGAGTGAGCTATTTCTCAGAGAACGGACAGGACTGTTTAGCGTGTCCTTGAGAAATCCTCGCTCAGCCACGGGACTAGCGCCGTAAAGATAAGTTAGAAACCAACGGTAGCGCAGGAAGTTTTGGGCTAATTTGAGGTAGAGGTCGTTGCGAAAAGCAATTTGATTGTCATAACCGCTAAGGGCAAAGAGCTGCGCTGTCAAGTCCGTCCCCAGTTCAACATTATAGTGTATGCCACTCATGGATTGCAGTAGTTTGCCATAGCGTTTGCCTAGACCGACCCGGTACTGGTACTCCGTTTGGTCCTCTAGTGCAGCAATCTGAACGTCAGCTTCACTGATATGCGGTGGCATGGAAAGAGGCCAGAGGTATTGGTCTCGTTCGATAGAGCGTCCTGCAACATCAGTGATGGCACCTAAGAAGCGTCGCGTTTCTGCTGTCGTTTGCGCGACGGGTGTAATCAATTCGAGCTGAGCTTCGCCATAGTCGGTCTGGATGTAGGGATGGAACTGTCTGGACCCTAATAGGCTAGGGTGCGGTGTTTGGGCGACACGGCTTGTATCCGTAATACGGAGACTTTCGCGTTCTAGGCCAAATGTTGCCTGTAAAACAGGCGCTGTTTCTGGTAATTGTTGGAGTAGTTGATCCATGGTCATAGGTGTGCTTTCCTTCGTTTTCAAATGTGGTAGGTTCTTATTTTATTGTAAACACTTTAGGGAGGAAACTCAACTTTTTGCTATGAAAAATCGTCTTGCAGGTCGCTAACGGCTGTTTGTGACCACTCAAGGGGCAAATTTGACCACTGAGCAGAAAATCAGTCACAAAGCTCTGCGATTTTGCTAAAATAAGAGCAGATAAGACGTCTATCAAAAAATGGAGGGATACGCATGAAATGGTCGTTTGAAGTCAGTGATGGCCAGGCAGAGTTGGAGGTTATCCTCCGAAAAGCGAGGCTTGACCAAGAAGTACAAGATGTGATGACCTACCTAGAGGGCTTTGGTCAGTCGGTCACAGAGCTTTTGCCCATCAAGACCGCTGAACGTGTTCAGTTGGTCTCAGTGGCAGATATGATCGCGGTTGAAGTGGATGGGGGAGAGTTGCAGGTGCTGACGACAAAAGGGAGTTATCGGACGGTGGAGCGCTTAATTCATTTTCAAGAGCGGGTGAATCACCCTGATTTGCTCCAGATTTCCCGCTACGGGCTCATCAATATTAAGCAGTTGCAGTATTTGGAGCATTCGTTTTCAGGGAACATGACTGCTGTGTTGACTGGCAAGACAAAAGTAACGGTCAGTCGTCGCTATTTGAAATATCTTGAGAAAAAATTAGGATTATAAGGAGAAAAGATCATGAAAAAATATCTTGATTGTTGGATGTACGGTGTTGGTGTCGGCATGTTCTGGTACATGTTTAGCCTATGGTTTTGGGAGATTCCAAGTCAGTCTTGGCAACAGGTTCTCGTCACGGTGATTGGCTCAGGACTGATGGGACTGTCGGCTCTCATCTATGATGATAACCATAATAGTAGACCGACCTTAATCAAAACACTTGTCCATTTTATGGTAATTTTTGCTTTGGCTCTGGGGATGATGAGTCTTAATGGTTGGATTGATGTCTCAAATCTGACGATGTTGTTGTCGTTTTTCTTAGAGTTTGTTGTGATTTACCTCGTCATTTGGGGAATTATTTACACGATTGAGAAGCAAAAAGTCCAGCGGATTAATAATCATTTGCGACAAGGACGGTAAACTAGATAAAAGATAAAAAACCTCTTGACATTTTTTTCACAAGTAGTAAAATAAAAGAGGTTAGCCGATTTAGCTCAGTTGGTAGAGCAACGCACTCGTAACGCGTAGGTCGTAGGTTCGAGCCCTATAATCGGCATTGTTTAGAGATCTAGCAGAGGGTTGGACAGATCCATGATTGCAAGGTAGTCAGGGGTCTGTTCCAGCTTTTTTATTTTCTTTTGAAAAAGATTTGGTATTTTCGGATCTTTGTCAACTGTAGTGGGTTGACCCACTTAACACCGAGAGAGGACAGTTCTTGTCTTCTCTCGTTTTATGTTTATGGCAATGAAAATGCGAGTTTTGTCTTTNAGGATTAACGCTTGAAATCGTCTCCTCAATCAGCCCAAAGAGCTGGTCAGCTTGCTTTTCTTGAAAATGAAACAGGAGCAGTTGATAAAGCTCGTAATGATCTTTCAGTTCTTGCGAATAGCCGAGCAGTTTAGTGACAACCTCCTGATTAGTCAAGTGCCTGCGAAAAACTGGACGATAAAAGCGTTTATCGCTGAGTTTACGACTGGCTTGTTGGAGTAAACTAGTCCAGTGGACTAGTTTAGCCCGAGCTTGAAAACGAGAGAGCGAGGGTTCCAGTAGCGCTTGAGGGCTCTGTACTCGTGAGATTTTCTGTCAAACTGGTTCATTATCTGAACACGTATCCTGTTCATTGCCCGGCTCATGTGCTGGACAATGTGGAAACGATCGAGAACGATTTTCGCATTTGGAAATAGTTTCTTAGCGATGTCGTAATAAGGGCTAAACATGTCCATAGTGATGACCTTAACACGGTTCCTGACGTCTCTCGG
>NZ_JBGTZC010000029.1:0-26539 GCF_041807725.1 Streptococcus sp. E17BB | reverse complement strand
AGAATGACGACACAAACAGACTGGACCTATGACGGTTCACTAGACCAACCAACACCCACTACACCAGACCAGGAACGAGCAAAGATTGCGGCACTTTTTGGTAAAGGTGACCCAGCACCAAGTCCTACAACAGAAACGGTTGATTATCAGGCAGAATTTCAAAAACTAAAGGCTGGTGAATTACAACAAGCCTCGCAGGAAAATACCGAAATGTCACCAGCAGTAGTAGCACTTCCCAGCCCTATTTTGGACAAAGACCCAACCACGCTTTACAAGGAGCATCTTCAGAAACAGCTCACCAGTCATGAAGCAGACATGAGCAACTACCAGTTGGAGCTTGACCGTTTGCAGGGATTGGTCAATGAGAAAGGCAACACCATAAAAACCATCACCGCCATTCTAAAGGCGATGGATACACTTGTCTAAGCGAACAGTCCTTCTGGGACTGTTTTTTGCGAAAGGAGCAGCATGTTAAGAGACCTATTCAAACCTAAAGAGAAGAACGTTTCACTATCATCAGACCGTTTCAAGTCTTTGATTCATACCTTATCAGCCATGACGGATACAGAGTTAGACAAGGTTGAAAAGTTAATCAATTTAGTTTTTAGCCAAGAGGAGCAAGAAGCGCCAGCAAGTTATCCTGAACCAACGAGCCTTGTTGTTCAGGAAGAGAGTTTAGATGACCGTATTGAGACAGCCAGAGCAAGGTTAAAGACAGAAGAGTTGGAAAATCGGATAGAGCAGTTTAAGCAGAGTAAGAAATAGAACTTGCACCAAAAATGGTGCAAGTTCTTTGCGTTTGTGCTATAATAGAGTTGAAAATAGAAATGAGGTTACCCATGATTCAAGCAAATATTAAGGCACTCCGCCAAGAGCAACAATTATCTCAATCAGAATTTGCGGAGAAGATCGGTATTTCCCGTAATAGCCTGAGCCGTTACGAGAACGGTATTAGCTCTGTATCAACTGAACTGATTGATCGCATTTGTCATCAATTTAATGTCTCTTATTTGGATATTGTAGGAGAAGAAAAGATGTTAACTCCAGTAGAAGATTATCAATTGACGCTAAAAATAGAAGTTATTAAAGAGCGTGGAGCAGCGATTTTATCCCAACTATATAGCTATCAAGATAGTCAAGGAATAGCTTTTGACGATGAGACTAATCCTTGGATTTTGATGAGTGATGACTTGTCGGATCTTATCAATACTAGGATTTACCTGGTTAACACGTTTGATGAAGTAGAGCGCTACAATGGTTATTTGGATGGTATTGAGCGTATGTTGGATCTTGCTCGTCATCAGGTGGTGGCTTAATGCGGTTAGAAAAATTTGGCCAAGATGATTTTGACTTAGCCTTAAAACGGATTGTTCGCTCATTAACTCGTGGTAAAACGACATCAGTTAATCCAATAGCAATTTTGCTTGGTGGGCAAAGCGGAGCAGGTAAAACAACGATACACCGTATCAAGCAGAAAGAATTTCAAGGTAATATCATCATTATCGATGGAGATAGCTATCGTTCTTTTCACCCCAATTACCTTGCTTTACAAGAAAAATATGGTAAAGATAGTGTTGATTACACTAAAGTTTTTGCAGGGAAAATGGTTGAACACCTAGTAAAAGAATTGAGCAAACAAGGCTATCATTTGTTAATTGAAGGAACTTTGAGAACGACAGAAGTCCCACGAAAAACAGCACAGCTATTGAAATCAAGGGGATATCAAGTCTCACTAGCATTGATAGCAACTAAGCCTGAATTGTCCTATCTCAGCACCTTAATTCGTTACGAGGAAGTCTATGCGGTGAATCCAAGCCAAGCTAGAGCAACCCCTAAAAAGCATCACGATGGTATTGTAGAGAGCTTAGTTGATAATCTAAGAGAATTAGAAAACGATAAACTCTTTGACCAGATTCAAATATATCAGAGGGATAGAACCTGTGTCTATGATTCTGAAACAGATGAAGGTTCAGCAGCAGAAGTGCTACAAGAATGTCTCTTCGGAAAGTGGAGCAAGGTGGAGGAAGAGATGCTGAGGGTGGGGCAAGAGCGGTTGAGGGAGTTAAGAATTTAGAGGAGATTGTTGAAAGTGGCAGGTGGAAAGAATAATGCGACATCTAGTTGGAGCGGCTATAATCATCAAGGACAGGTTGGTATTTTTTTAGCTCTGAAGGAACTGCGTGAGCTACTTCAAAAAGGCGAAGATTATAATGGCTACTCTATAGAATTTGAAAAAAAGGATGGTGAAGATGTAGATATCGTTCAAAATAAGATAGTTATTTCAAGGCATCAAGTAAAGGCGAAAACAAGTGGAAAAGTTCCTAGTTCTTACAGGGATGTATTGGTAAATTTTAATAATCAAGGTGTTGATGAAAATTCAATGTATTTGCATACAATTTGTAGAATTGATGGATTTGAAGAGTATAAAGATAAGCAAAAAGGTAAGACACCACAGATACAGTTTCGTAATGTAAAACTGTATCAATATCCTGATGGTAACCAGTACTGTGAATTGACTAATGTTAGTGAATCTAAAATAGATAATTTTTGTAAGATAGAAATAAAAAGTATTCTTATGGAATGCAGTCATAGCCTTAAAGATGATGATGACCATATTAGTGAAACTTTATTTGAATTGAAGGATTTACTGTGTGCAAAAATAAGAGAGGCGCATGAAGCTGGAGGAGGATCAAATCCAGTAATTTTATTTTCAGAGATTTATAAGATTGTTACTTCTACCGAAAAACGCGAAAAACAGTCAATTCGAAGATTAAAAAGACTATTTGAAATCTATTGGAATAAAAATTTTGATGAAAATATTGATTCGTATTTATTTAATGAAATTTTAAACTTATCACCCGAGCAATTTAAATCTTTTATAATCGACTTACATCCGCACAAGAGCATAAATGCTTTGAAAGAAGAACAGTTGCTAGATTCATTACTTGATGAAGACGTTTTTGAAGAAATATTTTATGAATTTTATAAAGAAATCAATCAGAAATTTTTTAATATTTATGAGCTACGTTATAATTCAACGAAATCAAGTTACAGATTAAGTTTAATCAACAAAAAGTATAAAAAGGGAGAAGTGGGTAACCTTATTCAAACTATTAGAAATAATAGGGGGTTTCTAAAAGCAAGTTTTGAAGTAGATTATCTTGTAAATGGGAGAATAAACTCGCCATTACTTGAACACGACCTACAAAATGTGGATATTATATCACCATATGGACAACAACCTTCCATGCAGGATAATCTATTTTCAAATTATCTTGAATTTATTGATATTGAGAATACGGTCGAGAAATTAAGAGGAGAGAAAAATGAATAATTTTTTAGCTAGTATTATGGATTCTAGCGGATACAATTTGATTGAAAATACCAAATTGAAGTTGTTTGGCAATGGATATGAATTTTTTCTTATCCAAAATTTTGAAGTCAAAGAATTTGAAAAATTTTTTAATAGCGATAGTCTGGATGATTTGATTTCAAAGTTTCAAGAATTAAAAGACGATAAAATCCAAAAGAACACTTCCCTATTTGTTTTAGTTAAAGTGAATGATATGCATGGATTTTATAATCAGTTTTTAAACACAACAGTGACTATTGAAGAAGATGAGTACTATTTTAGGAAGTATGTTATTTTCTATACTGAGGAAGGTCTTGAAAAACTTGAACCATCTGTTCAATATTTATTGGATTATATTCAGAACAATGAGGGAGATTCAGGCGGAGAAAATTTATTTGATAAATTTGAAAGAAATATGTTTTTTGATGATACTTACTTTATTGCCATGCAATTGATTATTAAGCTACCATTTATTTCTCTGCCTCATTCAGGAGACCACTTTGAAATAATTGATGATAAAATTAAATCACGAATCCACTCTTTAGGGCTAGTAAAAAAAGAGAAGCAGGTGGATGAGATTTTAGAGTTGTTTCATGATGATAATATCGGTTCACAACTTGAAGATACTACCATAATAGATGGTTTGCGACACATTTTGGAGGATTTAGTTTGTGAAAATAAAGAAGATTTTACTTTATAATTTTAAGAATTTTAGACATGAAACGGTTATTGATTTTAGCGACCAGATCACTTTTTTAGTTGGACCGAATGGTTTTGGAAAGACAACTATTTTTGATGCAGTAGAGTTAGGTTTGACAGGCAATATTTCTCGAGTAAATAAAGTAACAGGAGAAAATATTGCATATAATAAACCTTTTTTTCAAAATGATAAAAATGAATCAGTTTGTATAAAATTATGGTTGAAAAAAAGAAATGGTGAACAGTTAGTTGTTGTTAGACAGTTGACTAATACTAAGCTTGCTAGTGGAAAAGTATTTGCTCCAAAAAAGTCTATTAGTCAATTTGAGTTATTCCGCCAAGATGAAACAACGGATGAAAATTTTAAAAACGTAGATAATGTGAAGTTATCTACCATAAATCAAGATACAATTGATAAATTTCTAAATATAAATGGGAAATATGACATTGCTAAGATATTCAATCTATTTAACTATATTCAGCAAGAAGAGACGACATTTTTCTTAAAACAAAATGAGCAACAACGAAGTAATCATCTATCTTTTTTGGTAAAAACTGACAAGATAGATGAAAAAACAGAAAAGATTGATAGAGTCACTAGTGAAGTTACTAGTAAATTAAGTAATCTTGAAAAAGAAAAAAATAGCTTTACTCAGCAACAATTAGCTAACATCCCTTATCAAAGATTGTTCAATCATCAGGTATTCCCATTTGATACAGAGAGTCCATTTTCTATAGAGAATCTCGATCAGTTAGAAGATTTGAAAGCTATAGTTCAGAATATTATTGAATTTAAGCAGAATTTTTCAATTCCTGAATATCAACGACAATTGGAAAGAGATAAGCGCAAGAAAGACATCAGCATACTTGATAATGCTTTACGTTTCTATATTTTATCTCCACTTGTTCAAAGACCCAATTATCAATGGCAGTGGGAAAAATATACATTAGAGAATCCAATATTATTTGAATATGTACTTTTAGAAAATTATCTTCAAACATTTGAGTCTGTAAGTCGTGATTATAGACGCAGACAACAATTAAATCAATACTGGGCCGTTCTATCTAATGATATCAATCAAATGACAGCACAGTCTTTTCAGTATATTCAAAATGATCGCCTCTCAAATGATTTTGAATCACTTAAATCTCAATTTACACGTTACCAGACACTAAGAGAAAGTATTGGACAAACGGACAAAAACTTAAGTGATTTACAACAGTTACGGAGAGAACTAGGTAAAAAATTTAATCAGCTAAGACAACATAATCATGTTGATGAAAATGGATGTCCATTTTGTAACACACAGTTTGCTTCTTTCAATGACTTAAAGAGGGCTTATGATAGTTACGGGACTTATCTGTCTGAAATTTCATCTAGAGATAGTCAGCGGTTACAAGAAGTTCAATTATGGCTGAATGAATCAATCCAGCAACTGAAGCAGAAAATCACTGATGAAATAAATAGTTTTTCTACGGATGTAGATGAAAAGTTATTAGATAAATTACAAGAATTACGCAGTTCGTATCAAAGATATTCTAAAAATGTTGAAGTTTTTAAAACATTTATTCAGTCATACACAACTATGGTATCTTATGAGTTGGGGAGTTTAGCATTTGATGGCTATAACCAGCAGTACCGGTTTAACTTGCAAGAATTTCGATCTAAATTGGTGGTTGATGATGATGTTTATAGAGTACTAGATATTAACAATCTGGAAAATATGAAGAGAGAACTGGGCGATTTAAGAGTAGAATTTCCTGAATTGCAGTTTGAAACATACCAATTAGAATCAAATTCATATTCGAAGATAAATATAGATATAATTGAGAGTCGATTGCATGAATTAAAAAAGGCTATCCACTTAGCAATTGACGAAAAGTATGCCATTAACGAGAATCTGATAGTAGATGCTGAAAATATATTTCCTACATATTTTCAAAGTACAGTGGCAGTATTAGAGGATGTTCGTATTAAAGATTTAGAAGAGAAGAAACTCTATCTAGATAAACAGTATAAACTGATTCAAAATCAGCAGTTCCAAGATTTATCAAGTCAGATAGAAATATTGAGAACAACGAAGGAACTATTAGAACATATTAATACTATATATAAAGAAGAAGTGAAACAGTTCAAAATAAGTATTGTTAAAAAGCTACGCATTCCATTCTTTATCTATTCTGCAAAAATGTTACAAAATTATCAGCAAGGCATGGGGATTTTCTTGACCTATAGAAAAGCGACGGATAGTAGTGATGAAAAGACTGCAATTATTAGATTTAAATCTGACCCGAATAATGATCATGATGTCATGAATCAACTAAGTACAGGGCAGTTGGCTGTTGTATCACTTGCGTTTACTCTGTCATTAAATACGATGTTTAAGTTGTCCGATAACTTGAATTTCTTAATGATAGATGATCCAATTCAAGATATGGACGCAATGAATGTACTATCGTTTATTGAGATTTTACGTCATGGCATTATTGATAAGTATCAAATTATCTTATCAACTTATAGTGATTACAATGCGCTATTTATGGGGTATAAATTTGTCAATTCAAATTCACAAGTTGACATTGATTATAAAAATGTAAGAGAGTTACAAGGATAAGTATTCTTTTCCAAGAGCCATTTGGCTCTTTTTCTTTTCCTGTGATAATTTTTCCAGCTCTGTCTTGTTACACTCTATCTAGGTTTAGAAAATCAACCCTTGATTTTTGATTGGGGGTTTGGGGGCGAAGCCACCATAGTTTCTTATCGTCGGCTGACAAACCTGTAAGGTTTTGGTTCAGCTGGCGATTAGATTTTGGGTTATTGTGGACACAATAACTGAGCTCGCAAAAGCCGAAAAGCGAAGCGTTGAGGCTTTTTGGAAGCACCCGTATCCCATACGGTATCGGGGCTGACCCGATAGGGGCAAGTAGAGAAGGAGTATAACGAGATGACAGACCACTATCGCATTATCCGTAAGGAAATCAATCTAACCCCAGAGGAGTTAGAGATGATTCAGAATCTGATGAAGCAGGAGCACGCTGACCAGTTTTCACCCTTTGTCCGTCAAAAGCTGATGGACTTGGTTGAGAGGAAGCAGGCAGTAACGGATTGGTTTGCCCTCTGGCAGTCTCAGAAGATTGAACAAATCAGCCGAGACATCTTACAGGTGACTATCATGGCCGAACAGACCCAGCAGGTCACGGCAGAGCATTTGCGAATTATCTTGACCTGTGTGCAAGAGCTGATGGCTGAAGTAGAGAAGTCTATCCCACTCAGTCCAGATTTTCGTGATAAGTACATGGGAGGTTAGATATGGAAAATCGCTATCGTACCAACCTCAAAAAAGTCTTTCTGACAGACCAGGAGTTGGCAACTTTGAACGACCGTATCGGACAGAGTGGCTGTAAAAATTTCTCTGCTTATGCCAGAAAGGTGCTGCTCAATCCCAACATGACCTTTCTGACCATTGAGACCAGTAACTATGAGAATCTGGTCTTTGAACTGAAACGTATCGGAAACAACCTCAATCAAATTGCACGGACAGTCAATCAGACTCACATCTTAACATCAAGCGACCGTGAACTCTTGGTGCAGGGCATTAGTCAACTCATCAAGGAAGTGGAGAAGGACTTTAACATCAAGTGCCAGCAGTTGAAGGAGTTTTATGGTCGTCACTAAGCACTTTGCGGTTCACAGCACCAAGTACCGCAAGAGCCTCATCAAGTACATTCTCAATCCAGAAAAGACGAAGCAGCTGAAGTTGGTCTCTGATTTTGGCATGAGCAATTACCTGGATTTTCCCACATATGAGGAGTTGGTGGAGATGTATCAGGCCAACTTGACCAACAATGATCGGCTCTATGATTCCAGGAACGACCGCCAGCAAATCAAGCAGACCAAAATCCACGCCCATCACTTGATTCAGTCCTTTTCTCCTGAAGATAATCTGACAGCTGAAGAGATTAACCGCATTGGTTACGAGACTATCAAGGAGTTGACAGGGGGCAACTTTCGTTTCATCGTCACAACCCACACCGATAAAGACCATATCCATAACCATATCCTGATAAATTCCATTGACCTCAATTCGTACAAAAAGCTCAAATGGGACTATGCCCAAGAGAGAAACCTTCGCCTGATTTCTGACCGCTTGGCCAAGGAAGCAGGAGCAAAAATTCTCCCGCCCAATCGTTACTCGCATGAGCAGTTTGAAACCTATCGAAAGACTAATCACAAGTTTGAACTCAAGCAGCGGCTCTATTTTCTGATGGAGAACAGCAAGAGCTTTGAGGACTTTATGGCCAAGGCTCCCGCTCTCAACGTGGAGATGGATTTCTCTCGTAAGCACGCCAGATTTTTCATGACCGATCGAGACATGAAGCAGGTCATTCGCGGCAATCAGCTGGATAAGCGACAGCCCTACACCGAGGATTATTTCAGAGAGCATTTTGCCAAACGAGCCATTGAGCAGCGACTGGATTTTATCTTGCCCAGAGCACGTGACCTCTCTCATCTTTTGGAAATAGCAGAGCAGTTAAATCTAAAAATCTCTCAAAAGAAAAAGCATGTGACTTTTACCTTGAAAGAGGACGACCGAACCATTTCCATTGAGAATAAAAAGGTCAGCACAAAACACCTCTACGATGTCCAGTTTTTTGAAGAGTATTTTGATAACAGAGACATCATACCAGACCCTGATTTGACTAATCTGGTCTCAGACTTTGAAACCTACCAAGAAGAGCAGGACAAGGACAAGCTCCCTAGTGAAGAACTCTTGGCAGCCTACAAGGATTTCAAGGAGAAGCGAGATAAGATTCAGGAGTTTGAAGTTGTTCTAGTAGACCACCAGCTTGACAAGCTGGTCAAGGACGGCATCTTCATCAAGATGACTTACGGCATCAAAAAAGACGGCTTGGTCTTTATCCCGAACCGTAACTTGGATATTCATGAGAGCGAGCAGGGCAAGACCTACCATGTTTTTATCCGTGAGACCGCTCAGTTTTTCATCTACAACAAAGAAAGTTCAGACCTCAATCGTTACATGAGAGGCCGTGAGCTAATTCGTCAACTCACTCACGACAGCAAGCATATCCCTAAACGCAGGCGGCCAACGATTGCCAGTCTTAAAGAGAAAATCGCAGAGGTTAATCTTCTCATTAAGTTAGACCTCAACAACCAATCTTATCAGGAAATCAAAGACGAGTTAATCAAGGACATCGCCCAGCTGGATTTGACCATTACAGATTTGCAGGATAAGGTTGCTCATCTTAACAAGGTAGCAGAGGTTTTAATCAATCTCAACAACTCAGACCCAGAAAATAGAAGACTGGCAAAATATGATTATGCCAAGATGAACCTGACACCGACCATTAAACTGGAGCAGGTTGAGAAAGAAATAGCAGAAAATCAAAAATCCATGATGAAATGGATAGATGATTACGAATATAAGATTAGAAGGCTAGAGAAATTCGTTCAGACGATTAGTCAGTCTCTATCTTTCCTTGACCGTAAAGGCCATCCAAGTAAAAATGAACTTGGTCTCTGATAAATGTTAATGATTTATTGTTTGTCGTATCAATCACGCCAAATACCCGATAATGATTTTTGAAGAGCTCTTCATAATCAATATGGCTACCTATGATGATGACTTCTGATTTTTCTGAACGAAATCGGATATCTTTTAAATAGAGATCCATTTTTTCAACTGTTAAAAATTTTGATTTTATGATAAAATAAGTAGAAGATTTATAGTTGTAGTTAATCTTATGTCCTTGTAAAATATTTGTATTTCTGACTGTTTTTCTTAAGAAATAATAATTTAAATATAAATATAAAATATAGCCAAATAAAGAATAGTGTAAAATTTGAATTGACTTCATAGCTTTCCTTTCTTTTGATATTAGTTTATCAAAGTAAGGAAGATTAGCTTTATTGAGATACTGAAAAGTATCTATTTCATCATGAAATGTCAAAACTAAGGTGATTTTTACCATTTAAGATATTATAGCTACCATCTAAGATTTTTAACACAATAGCCTTCCTAGTTATGATAAGATAAAAATGATAGAAGGAGGTTAACCATGAAAGACTATATTTTATATCAAGGTAGAGCGGTAGTAAAAGTGCCACTCTCTAAAATTTATTACATTACAACACATCCGACAAAAGCTCATTCTGTTATTTTTGTAACAACCGAAGGTACTTTTGAATCTTCAGTTTCTTTATCTAAGATTGAAGAGGAAAGTTCAGGAAAGTTTGTTCGGTGTCATAGAAAGTTTTTGGTTCATAGGGATAAAATAGCAGGATTTAACCATGAAACAAGAACAATTATGTTTTTTGATGATAGGATTTCCGATATCGCTTGTTCACGGAGATATTTTACAATCTTAAAAAATCAGTGGAAAAAAATGTAGGAGAGATGAAGTGAATATTTTCATATTAGAAGATAATTTTTTACAACAGACTAGAATAGAAGATATTGTTCAAAAGATTCTAGCGGATAAAAAGATTGACTGTAAGCATTTTGAGGTTTATGGGAAACCTGGTCAACTTTTAGAGGATATTTCAGAAAGAGGGAGACATCAATTGTTTTTACTTGATATCGAGATAAGAGATGATGAAAAAAGAGGATTAGATGTTGCAAGAGAAATTAGAAAGCTAGATTCAGAGGCTACGATTGCCTTTGTAACAACACATTCTGAGTTTATGCCTGTATCTTTTGAGTATCTCGTATCAGCAGTTGATTTCATTGATAAGGAATTACCTGAATCAGCTTTTATAAAACGCATCGAAAATGTCATTTCATTTGTTAATGATAGCCAAGGGGAGACGGTATCTGAGGATTCCTTTGTCTTTACTGGTCCTAAAGCTCAGATTCAAGTCCCTTTTAAAGATTTATTATATATCGAGACCTCATCGATTTCACATAAGCTGATTTTATATTCAAAACGTGATATTCTTGAGTTTTATGGACAATTATCAGATATTCTTGAACAGGAGCCACGATTATTTCAATGTCATCGGTCTTTTATTGTCAATCCTTATAATATATCTTCAATTGATAGAGAAAATAGAGTCGTTAAGTTTCAAAATGGGTCATCTTGTATTGTTTCAAGATTAAAGATACGGTCACTCATGAAAGTTGTTGAGAGACTTCATGATTAAGGAGTTTTAGGTGGAAGTTTTACTTAATAGTTTAGGTATTTTTCTGTTATTATGCATCTATGCGAAGGTTGTAGGTGAGAGAGTTACTCTTAAAAGAATAGTAATAGCTATTAGTCTGTTCTATATTTTGACAGTATTATTTATTAGTCTATTGGAATCATCTGAATTTTACTTTATTGGTTCATTATTGCTTTATCCCACATATTTTATTTTATATGCCTTATCGATGGATAATCTACGAAGTAAAATTTCTTTATTATTGTTTTATTCATTGTTTCCGCTTGGATTTTGGGATGTCATCAAAAATTTTTTAGTTTATTTTGTGATATTTAAGATTCCACTATTGCACGGTCTATATGAAACTAATCTGGGAATAATGATTTTTTCTTTGTTTGCTAAAATTGTTGTGCTATGTTTAATTAGTATCTTCCGATATGATTTTAGCCATTTAAAAGTAAAGACGCTTGATAAAAAGACAAAAATTACCTTAATTACTGCGAATGGTCTAATGCTAGCTTATTTCATTTTACCGCCTTATATGAGTTACATTGATAAAGTAAGTTGGAATAGAATGTCAAATTATCAAGAATTATTGACAGCGATTTATTTTTTATTATTTATTTGTTTTGTCAATTTATTGGATAGAAACTTGCGCCAAGAATTGCAAGAACAAGTTGTTTTGCAGAAGGAGATTCAATTGCAAAATATTAACAACTATAGTCAACAAGTTGAAGGACTTTATCAAGAAGTCAGAAGCTTTAGACATGATTATGCTAATATTTTGGCTAGTTTAAAGATAGGTATTGATCAAAAAGATATTAACGTGATTTCTGAAGTTTATGATACTGTTTTGAAAGACTCAGGTAAGTCCTTAAAAGGCAGGCGCTTTGATGTGGTACAGCTCAAAAATATCAACGATTTATCGCTGAAGAGTTTGTTGCTGTCGAAGTTATCGGAAGCACAGAGTTTAGTCGTACCAGTTTCCTTGGAGATTACTGAACCTGTCTCAATAAAGAATATGGAACAAATTGATTTTTTAACCATAACTTCTATATTGTTAGATAATGCAATAGAAGCGGCAGCAGAAGCGGCAGCAGAAGCGGGAATTATTGTGTGTTTATTTGAAGATGCTAAGTGGAACAAACTAGTTTTAATTGTTAAGAATTCTACTGTAGAGAGAGAAATAGAACTTGAAGATATTTTTAAGCGTGATGTCTCTTCAAAAGGAGAAGGACGTGGTATCGGATTGGCTAATGTTAGAGGTATTTTAAAATCTTATCCAAATGCTTGTTTGAAAACAACTAGTAAGAATTATATTTTTACACAGATTTTAGAAATAGAGATTTAAAAGAGCAGCCACTCTTAGGATATTCTTTGGAATGTCCTAAGAGTGGCTGCTCTTTATCGATCGTTTGTGGAAAATAGCGAAGGGTGAAAAGTTTCTTGGTTGATAAACTCCAGCTTGAAGGAACGATAGGTGCTCTCAGCTACGGCATTGTCATAAGGACAGCCAGCTTGACTGAGGGAACGGGTGATACCAAAGGCTCCTAACACGTCATCAATCAGCTGATTATCAAACTCCTTGCCACGATCAGAATGGAAAAGATTGACCTTGGTTAAAGCGTAAGGGATACTCTGAATCGCTTGATTTACGAGCTCTGCGTTCTTTTGCCAACCAACTGATAGACCAATAATTTCACGATTATAAAGGTCAATGATCAAGCAAACATAAGCCCAGCGCTTACCAACACGGACATAGGTCAAATCTGTCACAATCGCTTCCAGTGGTTTTTCTTGGTGGAACTGTCTGGCTAAGAGATTTGGAATAGGGGCTTTGTTTTTCCCTTTAGAATGTGGCTTGAAGCTAGCCTGCTGATAAACAGATACGAGATTTAAGCGCTTCATTATTCGACAAATACGACGACGAGATAGGATAATCCCATCTGCGGCCAGACATTGCTTGACCTTTCGAGCACCGTATCTGGACTTGCTTTCAAGGAAAATTTGTTTCACCATTTCTTCAAGATCCGCTTCAGATACTGGCTTTTTAGCTTTGTAATAATAGCTAGAACGCGGGAGATTCAACCAACGACACATGACTGAAATGCTGTATTTATCCTTGTTAGCAGTGATTATTTCCCTTTTTGCGCCATAACACCTGTGCTTGCTTTAAGATGTCAACCTGCATTTCAAGCTCTTTGTTTCGTTTTCTGAGGGCAATTAGCTCCCGCTGCTCATCGGTAAGGTTATCAATCGATTTGAACGATCCCGTTGTTTTAGCTTGTCTCACCCACTTGTCAAAGGTCGAGGGGGTTAAATCATATTCTTTGATCAGAGCACTTCGTTTCATACCTGCAGTGTGAAGGTCAACGATTTGTTGTTTAAAGTCATCTGTAAAATGACGGCGTACTTTTCTAGACATATTCTTTCTCCTGTTTTCTTTAATGTAGAACACTTTATAAGACTGTCTAGTTTAGTGTAACCGATTCAGTTTGTTGCATATTAAACATAAATAGATTCCTGTATAGTGCTTATAACATATCATATTTTTTTCTTTTTTGTTTTTCAAGTCTTACATCTATTGTAACGCTGCATTTATCGTTATGACATCAGGTCAGTTTTTATTGGCGGAGAAAAATAAGAAAACCACCAGATAATCTAGTGGCTGACAAGGGTTTATGTTCTAGTTGTTTTGATAATCAAGGTGCTTTATCTTTAATCAGTAAAAAGTTTTCAATTTTTTTCCAAAGATTTCCGCCAGAAATTTTTAGCAAGTCTTCAGAGGTGATTGCTGGAAATTTTTTAAAAGATGTTTGAGTTTTGTCCATATTTTGGACCTCCTTTATTTGATGTCTTTATTATAAATAAAATATTTTAAAAAATTTTTGAAAATCCCAAAAGGTACCTATATCATCATGAAATGCCATCTAGAAGTTATTTAGGATTTTATCCTTATAGTAATCAAAGTAAGTCTTTTTAGCAATGACACTAGTGACTCGACCTTGAAGACCATATTGGATGAGGTCACTAGTCTTGTCTGGAATATCTGCTAATGCAGTGACCTTGAAGAGATTACCCTCCTGTGTTTTAGTAGCGGTCCTGTCGATCGATTTAATTTTTCCGATAACAGTGACACGTTGATTGCCGATTTTTTCTAAGCTCAGACGTGCTGTTTGTCCCTCTTTGAGCAGGGCGACATATTCAGAAGTGACATAATAGGTCATAAGTACCGCTTTAGTCTCTTGGATATCGGGGTAAATCTGAGCGATTTCACTACCGCTTGGAATCAAAGACTTTCCTTCAAACTCACTATTGAGATGGATGACCCCTGTTTCAGGAGCTGTAATGGTATTGTTTTCTAGTCGGACGGATGCTTGCTCTAGCTGTGCCTTTAGCTCTGTGATTTGTGTTTCAAGCGTGGTCAGCTGCTGAGAGGCTGTTTGTAGAAACTGTGTTCTTAGAACCTCAACCTTTGTTCCAAAGCTGTTATCATAGGTCGCAACAGAGCCAGTTCCAGCTCGTTGGATGTTCAGACTAGCGATGGATGCTTCTAGCCCTGAGATGCTTTGATTGATTTGGGAAAGGTATTGATCCGTTAATCCTGTCTGGGAGTCTTGCTGGGATTGGGCTAAGAAATTGTTTAAGGTGGCTTGGTGTGGATTTCCAGATGACAAACTCAAACTTTTATTGGTAATGGCTTGACGAAGCTCCTCGTACTCTGCTATTTGGTGATAGATTTGATTGATTTGCGTGTCAATCGCAGCAATGGTATTACCTGCTAGGGCGGCTTGGTTACTCACCTCAGCATTGATTTTTGAGATACCACGTTCGATGTCCTGCGATTGAGTGATAAAGTTGTTAAAAGTATTGATATAGCCAAATTCGTCCTCCCCTGTAAAGAGATTTGTTCCCTGTGACAGGCTTTCTTTGAGGGTTTCGAGTCCAGTTTTCTGTCTATTTAGAGTGGCTAGCTGGGTTTCAAGGGCTTGTTTTTGGGAACTCTCCATAGTTTCAGCGTATTGGATGATGAGCTCATCCTTTTTAACCAGCTGATTATTGGCTAGATTATTGGTTGTGATAGGGTTATTGCTTGTGGATTGGATGGAAGCGATGATTGTCGTCGGAGTAATCTCACCTCTTGATGTGACGGTAACCTCCTTTTTGGCAAAAAGGGAGAAGGTTAGAAGAAAACCGACTAATAATACCAAGGGGACAATTAAGAGTGTCGTAAAATTATGGTAGCGCCTCTGATAAAATTCAGCACTTTTGAACAAATTAGGGTTCATGCTTAGTCTCCTTACTTGCTAAATAGATGATGGTAGAAACCTTGTTTGGTCATCAATTCGTGATGTGAACCAGTCTCAATGACCTTCCCTTGGTCAAGAACGATAACTTGGTTGGTTCGCTCAGAAATACTGAGGCGGTGTGCGACAAAGATGATGGTCTTGTCTGTCATGGCCATTAAATTATCAATGACCTTTTTTTCCGTTAAAACATCAAGACCACTGGTGGCTTCATCAAGAATAAGAACAGGGGCTTTAGTCAGTAGTGCCCTAGCCAAAGCAATCCGTTGTTTTTGACCGCCTGATAATCCAGCTCCGTCTGACAATTCTGTTTGATACCCCATAGGCATCTGTTCGATGTCTTGGCGAATTTCAGCAATTTCACAAGCTCTGATAATATCTTCCTGACTAATCAGTTGATTGGCCCCTAAAGTCAAGTTTTCTAAGATTGAACCACTGAAGATGTAAGCTTGTTGTGGGAGGTAGTTAATGTGTTGCCGAAGCGTCTTTTTATTAACCAGTTTAAGGTCATTGTTATTGATGGTGATTCGGCCCTTGTAAGGCTCAAAGAAATTGACAATCATCTTGGCCAAGGTTGTCTTTCCTGAGCCGCTAATCCCCACTAGACTGACCTTATCGCCTTGTTTGATGGTCAGATTGATATCAGATAGGGTGTCACGTCCAAAACCGTACTTATAGGAAAGGTCTTCAAAGCGAATATCGCCAGTCAGGAACTGTGAATCTGTTAAGGTCTGACTGTTTCTGAATTCAGATTCAACTAAGTAGACTTCATTTAGGCGATTGTTAGCCACCTTGGCAGACTGGAGCTTGGTTTGGAGGTTGATAATATTTTCTAAAGGATTGGTAAAATAAGATAGAAGGGTGTTGAAGGTGATCAGTTGTCCAACAGAAATGTGTCCATTCATGACTAATTGAGCACCAAACCACAAGATGACAATATTTAGAATGAGTTGAGCTCCCTGTTTAAGGGTGGTTTGAAGGATAGAGTATTTACTGAGTTTGAAGGATTTGTTCAGGTAATCCACGAACTCGCTATCAATCTTATGGTAGCGGCTTTCTTCGCTGGTCAAGGATTTGATAGTTTCAATGCCGTTAATGTCTTCGATAATAGCAGAGCTGACCATAGAATTGCTTTGCATAACATCGTTATTCATCTTCTCAAACGGCTTCATAAAAGCAAAAATAATGATGATGTAAATGGGAACTGAAATCAGGGAGAGCAGGAAGAGGTTGGTGTTTTGTACCAACAGCACACTACCAACGATGGTCAAAATGGAGACATCAAGGAAAAGTGACAAAATTGTTGAAGCAAGAGCATCAATAATCGAATTGGCATCTGTAAAGCGAGAGATGACCTCGCCAGTCCGCCGTGTCGCAAAGAAGGACATAGGCAGTTCAAAGATGTGACGGATATAGGAGAGAATTACATCAATACTTAGTCGCTGGCTGAGTACGGTCAAGAGGTAATCTCGTGAGAAACTCATCATCTGCTGGAGGATGTAGGTGATGATCAGACCGATGGAGATAATACCTAAGGTAGACTTCATCTGATTAGGGATGTATTCATCCAAAATCCCTTGCAGGTAGTAAGAACCACCAATATTGATAAGCGTCACCAAAAGGCTAGCCAAGACGATATAAAAGATAAGAGAACGTTGCCTGAAAATCAAGGGGAGAAAACTCATTAGGCCGTTCTTTTTATCCTTGTGAAGTTTATAGCTAGGCTCTGGCGCAAGAAAGATAGCGACACCTGTCCACTCAGAAGCAAAACGCTCCTTGGTCATCTTGGTGACTTTGACCGTAGGGTCAGGGTCACCAATGATGAGGTGGTCTTTTTTGTTGTGATACACCACATAGTAGTGTTGGAGTTTGCCTTCTTTATTGACGTGAACGATGAAGGGATAGGGAACGTCATCCATATCAAAGAGGCTCATGTCAGCCTGGATGGCCCTGGTTTCAAAGCCCATCTCTTTGGCTGCTTTAACGATACCAAGAGCGGTTGTTCCCTCCTTATTGGTTTTGGCCAACTCTCTTAAATGAGCTAGGGAATAATCAGAACCATAAAACTTGGCAATAGAGGCTAAAGCAGCCACACCACAGTCTCTCGCATCGATTTGAGGAACAAAAGTTCGTTTGTAAGAGGTCATTTGTCAAATCCTTTCTTGTTAGTGACAAGACTATTATGACAAAAAATCAAAGAAAAAAATGTCTAAATCTTAAATGGTATCCATAATATCCTGAATGGTATTTTTTGTAGCTTGAAAATTGGTTAATGCTATTTCTTCGACGTTTTATTTTTAATCTTGAACGGTTGAAAAAATATGAAAAAAGACATTTCGTGATGAAAATCGTACATTTGAAGATTTTTAGGTGGTAATCTTTTTTCTCGTGCTATACTAGACTTGTCAAGGTTGCAATCCGACAAAATATAAAATCTATATCATAAAGGAGGTACTCATCATGAATACACAACTCATCTCACAATTTGAATCTTTGGACACCGAATTACTTGCCACTATTGAAGGTGGAGGAGGAAATTGGTGGGGACCACTACTGCCAGGTTACGAGCAACTTTTATCAAGCATTTGCGGCCTTGCAGATGGATTGAAAGGCAGGAAGCATAAAGGAAGTTGTTAGCGAGCTGTTAGGTGAGAGAAAATAGATTGAGAGAGAAAAATGAAATTATTAAAACTATGTGGTTTGATAATGGTAGCAATCTTATTAAGCATAGTGATACAAATTCCAACTTATCTGGGAGTCACTCTTTTTAATGAGAATATTATTCTTAAAATAATAATCGGAATAATAGCCTTCTTGCTTATATTCGGAGGTTTATCTCTTATTAGAGAGAAGAGCTTTTCTAACCGTCCTGTTAATGAAAACGCATCTTTGAGAATTATTTTTGGATGGACGATGTCAATCTTCTTGCTGATTATTGGGATAAAATTGATGTTGCAGTTTTTTGGGATTCATGTGACTTCTGCTAATAATGATGACCTGATACAGCAATTACGTTCTCCTAATATGTGGTTTATGATGGTGAGTCTTCATTTCCTAGGTCCAACTCTTGAAGAGAGTGTTTTTAGAGGGATTCTACTAGAAGGGCTCATTAGACTTTACCCAAATCAAAAAGATGTTGCCATTTTTCTTTCATCATTTCTTTTCGCCTATGCTCATACTTACACACTATCTTTAGCTCTATTGGAATATTTTATATTCGGTTTATTATACAGCGTATTGTATTATAAATCTAGACGTTTACGAAATAGTATGTTAGCCCATATCTTAACTAATTCACTCATTACTGTATTATCAATAATGGCTGGACTACTGTTGAAATAATTTTAATAATGGAGAAAAACAATGGAAACTAAGCAATTTAAAACTTTGACGACATCTGACTTGCAATACATCAATGGCGGTGACAATGAATCATATGATTTTTGGTACAGAATCGGGAAAAATACTCGTAAAGGCATCAATGCAGTAGGTAAAGCTATCTGTCGAGCTACTCCTATTTGCTGATAAATATAATCAGCTTTTAAAATTAAGGTAAACAAGAAAATCACTCGGTTCAATTTAATTGACTAAAGTGATTTTCTTGCCTTAGGTAGAAGTTTTTTTAATTAAAAATTCATAATATCATTATGCTTCTGGCAAGCTAGGACTTAGCATTTCTTCAACGTTTTATTTTTAATCTTGAACGGCCGAAAAATTATGAAAAAAGGCATTTCGTGATGAAAATCGTACATTTGAAGATTTTTAGGTGGTAATCTTTCTTCTCATGCTATACTAAACTTGTCAAGGGTGCAACCCGACAAAATAAAAAATTTATATCATACAGGAGGTATTCATCTTGAATACAAAAATAATGGAACAATTCAATATACTCAACTCCGATGTTCTTGAGGATATCGAGGGAGGTGATTACAAAGGATATTGCAATGCTCTGGTAGCTGGTCGAATTTTAAGAAAAACACTTCTAAAACAACCGATTACCCCAGTAGATTATACCTGTAATTAGTATTTGGAAGGAGAAAAATAATGCAAAAAGAATATACAGAATTAAATGAAAAACAACTAGAACAATTTGTTGGTGGTTCGAATATTTTACCTGGTATTCGAAAAGGACTTAAAGATTTTGGGGACAAAGTAACTGGGTTTATTAAAGGTTTGGCAGGCTTCTAAATATATATAGGAGTTTAGGTGAATGTGTATGAAATGTAATTTGTCTAAAATAATTCCTAACATTGGTTTATTGATAGTGGTCCTCTATCCTATTTTAGGGCGATGGTTCATTCGAAGTTTACCACTTGGACTAGAGGGGAGATGGATTTTTTGGCTTGGGCTGAATCTCTTAGTCATGTTTGGGCTTCTTTATCTATCACGATATATAAAGAAAAAAATGTCTGTTCAAAGCACTCGAAAAAAACAGTATAAGGTTGCAATAATGATACTTGGCTTCTTCGCCTTGCTGGCTTGGGCAATGGTTGTTCAAACCTATTTCCCAAAAACTCAAAATGAGACCTTGCTGGCAACTAATTTGAACCAAGTTCATACTTATTTTCGGTATGTGCTGGTAGCGGTTATCTGTGTAATTGCTCCCATTTATGAAGAAATTATCTTTAGATACCTTGTGATGAAGCGGTTTGTTAAACAATTTAGTGACATCTGGAGCATCTTTTTGTCTGCTACCCTATTTAGTCTAGGACATTTACGTCAACTATCTGTCACTGATTTTATGACTTATTTTGTGATGGGGTTAATTTTTGCGGGGATATACCGCCATACACAATCTATTTATTACTCTATGACGTTACATATCATTTGGAACAGTTTACCCTACATAGTTTATTTCTTGGTATTTGTTATAGACTTAATCACTAAACAATAAATACTGTTCATCATCAAATACAATCTCATGAATTATGAGGTTGTATTTTTGAACTGTAGAGGATTTTTTAATTAAATATTTTTAGAAAACATTTCAGGATATTATAACTACCTTTTAGGATTTTGTTGATATTCTATCTCTTAAATCAGTAGAATGGAATTATCAATAAAAAGGAGCTTCATGTTATGAAGAAAAAATTATTTAAATCACTATCATTCAGTGTAGCTGTGTTGACCACCTTGGTTACTAGTTCTGTCATGGCTGAAAGTCCTGACCAAGCAACTCCTGAGACAATGTCATCAGCTTCGGTAGTAAACACATCTGAAAATACTACTAATACATCATCTACTCAACTACCTAGCAGTAGTGGGAATGAGGGAGAATTGACGGAACGTCAGTCGCCAACTGATAAAATTAATGAGGAAGAGATTGAGGAAGTAGTAGAAGTCACACCTGAAGAATATGCTACAAATGTCTTTGATTTCAATAAAATTAACATTATTGATGTTCGACAGGCATTCACTGAAGATGGTTCAGAACATATTCTTTATTTTGGACGTGGAACCTGTTATCATTGCCGTCAATTTTCTCCAGTATTGAAAGAATTTAATACGTTAGTTGATGGAAAATTAGAATACTATGATGTAGATGGTGAAGATTTTGATGATTCTGCTAAGGAGTTTCTTTTTAAGACAGTTGGTATTCCTGGAACTCCAACAATCCTCTATTTGAAAAATGGGCAACCTATTTCTGGTTGGGTTGGAGGAGGAGTAACTGCTCAACAACTTTATGATTATCTCTATCTTGGAAAAGAACCTGAACAACCTGCAGAAGAGACTGGGAATGGTGAACAGAATACAACCGATCAAGAGGAAGGGACACAGTCAGGCACAGTCTTAGATAATCAAGCTAATACTGAGGAAATTTCAAACCAAGAGTTGTCCGAAACCGTCTCTTCCTCTGATAAAACCAAGGCTGATTCTTCAGAACAATCCAAAGAGGTTACAGATAAGTCTATCGAAGAAGTTAGTGCCAGAGATGAGAGTGTCAAAGTTGATGCTAAAAATCAAGAAAAAACCTTGACTAAGCCAGTAAGCTCCACATCACAGGTAACACCACTAGCAAGTCGTACTACTGAAATCTCAGGTGTCCCAACATTGTCTAGAAAAGAGGAAACGGTAAGTCAACAGACCTCTCAGACTGTTTCAAGCATTACAACCTTACCTAGAACAGGAGAAGAAAATTCGATTAATCTTGTGCGTATCGGTCTAGCTTTCTTGATGGCTTCAGGATTTGCATGTATTAGTCGTTTGAGAACTAAGCAGGAGGGTTAGATAATGCAACGTTTTAAAAATATACTGAAGTTTATTGGGCTAATCTTTCTTACCTTGAGTGTCAATATCTTTCCAATGAGATTGATTGCTACTCAAGAGACAACTCCAACTTATGTGCAGTGGCTTGCTAGTCTAGGTTATTTATTGGTTGCTAGTATCGTCCTTGTTCTTGTTTGGAAAAAATATAAAAACAAGGATGAAAAGGAAAAATTACCCTTTACCTGGAAAGACTTTGGAATTGCTCTTCTCTTTTATCTTGCTACTCGTCTGGTAGCCATTGGTGGGACCTTTTTAATTCAAATGGTCACGGGCAATGCAACATCAGCTAATGATGTCGCCTTGATGGCAACCAATGAGCAGTTGTTAAATATGTTTCCTCTCTATTTTACAGCTTTTCACGTCGCTATTGGTATTTTCGCACCAATTATGGAAGAATTAGTCTTCCGAGGATTCTTTAGCCATTATTTTTTCAAGAGTAATCAAAAATGGTTGAAATTGATTATCAGTTCTATAATTTTTGCAGTCTTGCATATTATATATCCGGTAGAATTCATCACATATTTTGCACTAGGGTCAATTTTCTACTTGGCTTACGCAAGGCGTGGAAATATCATGGACTCAATTGCTGTTCATTTGTTGAATAATAGCTTGTTAATGATTTTCTCTATCGTTAATTATTTATTGTTAATCTTAGGTTAAAAATTTTAAAAGGAGGTATCATCACATGATGATCAAACAATTAGATGCTGTTGCTCTTTCCACCATTACAGGTGGAGATCTTACGACACCAATTTATGGTGTTGGATACAAATTTCCAAATTTTAAGTATCCAAAACCAATTCCAAAACCGACACCAGTAAAACCACCAACTGAACTCATGTAGTGATAATATTTGGCGATAGAGCAGTTTGCTTTATCGCTTTTTTATATTTTTTTGTGAAAACAGCGGTAAAAACCATGAAAATTTTCACTCTTAATAGTGAAGTCTAAAAATTGAGAGTGTTTTATGAAAAATCGTTCACCACCTTTTTCAGCCTTATCAAGATTAAATAAGGAGGATTAAGATGGCATATTTTATCTATGTGAATGGGATAAAAGTTCCTGTTTCCAAAGAAATATATTGTGAGTATTGGAGATTGACAAATCGAGAAAATTATCTTAATCGATTAGAGGTCCAATATCGTGTTAGGCCATTTTCAGATTATATTGACAGTCAATTAATAAGTGTTATGACTGATGAGAAAATGGATGTTGAAAGGATTATTGAGACTAAAGAAATCTTGCAGCTACTGTATGAATCTCTGCTTACGCTTAATGATGATGAGTATACTCTAGTCAAGGACTTGTTTTTTGAGGACAAAACATTAAGTGAAATTTCTCAGTCCGAAAAAGTTTCTATCTCAACAGTTGCTAGACGGAGAGATAGAATTTTGAATTATCTCAAAAAGTTATTGGAGTAGGGCGGTAAAAGCTGTCAAATTTTCACTCTATATAGTGAAGGGGAACTAAAGTCCTTGTTATTGCCCGTTGACAACTGAATAGACCAATGTGGGACTTTCTCACTTGTCAAGCAATTTAGTCGGATACGCTAGGATATGAGCGAGCAATATCAGCTATAAAATAGGTCGGTCACCTATCTGCCAGGACAACAAGTGAGGATAATGATACTTCTAACCGTTTAGGCTGCCATCGAGAAAGGACAGCGGGTGCAATCCCCATGTAGGACTTAACCAGTTCTGCCCACTGAGGTCATAAATTTTATAGTAAAGGAAATAACAGTTATGGAAAAAACACAAACAGGTGCGGATTTACCGCAGGTTGTGATTGAAGGTTATAAGGTGACGGTGCAAGTGACGAATAAGTCACTTAGTCTGACGGATATTTTAGATGATTTACTAGGTCGAAAGCTTGAAAAAATTTGAGTTTTTAGCGGACATGTTTTTAGAAATGATGTAAAATAGAGTTGTAGAACCTCAGTCCTTAATCGGTAAGCACCTAAACACTGATTAAGGAGAGACACATGACAAACGCCTGTATTTATTTACGCCTATCACGAGATGATGGGGACNTAAGCACCTAAACACTGATTAAGGAGAGACACATGACAAACGCCTGTATTTATTTACGCCTATCACGAGATGATGGGGACAATGTGGAAAGCAATTCCATCATCAACCAACGCTCGCTTTTGCGAGACTATGCCAGAAATCACGATTTTATAATTTTAGAAGAATTTGTGGATGATGGCATCAGTGGCTTAACCTTTAACCGTCCTGATTTTAACCGTATGATGGCGATGGTGAATGATAAGGTCATTGATACCATAATTGTCAAGGACTTATCACGCTTCGGTCGAGATTATATTGAGACTGGGAAATACCTTCAACGAATTTTACCTACAATGGGAGTTAGGTTTATTTCAGTCAATGACCACTATGATAGTATGACCGCAGACACCAATGAAACGCATTTGGTTATGCCTATTAAAAGTCTTATCAACGATAGTTACTGTCGAGACATTTCAACCAAAGTTAGGAGTACTCAGAAAGCCAAACGTCAAAAGGGAGAGTTTATCGGAGCTTTTGCCCCCTATGGTTACCGCAAAGATGATAAGCAACGGAATCATTTAGTCGTAGATGAGACCATACGCCCTACTGTCGAGAAAATCTTTGCCCTTAAACTAGATGGTTATTCGTCAAACGCTATTGCAGGCTTTCTTAATCAAGTTGGAGTAGAAACCCCTCTACAACGTAAAAAAGCCTGTCAGGAAAAGATAAAAGGCTTTAATGGCCATAACTACAAGTGGGATACCAAAATGGTCAACCGTATTCTGACCAACCGCGTCTATACTGGCACTTTGGAACAAGGTAAACAGACCAAACTCAATTACAAGTCGCAAAGATCTGTAGCTGTCAGTCCAGAAGATTGGGTACGAGTGGAAGATACCCATGAAGCCATTATTTCAAAAAGCACGTTTGAGATAGCCAATAATCTCTTACTAAGGGATGTCAAGCATGGGAAGAAGCTGCCTGACCTCTTTGCAGGATTATTATTTTGCAGCGACTGTCAGGCTCAGCTTGTACAACGAAAACTCCGCTATAAGGACAAAGAGACTGTTCAATATATTTGTAGCACCTACAATAATGGACGAGGCTGTAGCCGCCATGCAATAAAGCAAGAGAGATTACTAGACTTAGTATCGACCTTTATCCATCAACACCTTGACTGGAAGTCTTATCTGATTAAAGCAGTTCCTGATTATTTGAACCAAGAACAGTTTTTGGAAGTTGATTTTACTTCTCTGCTTGCGAATCGTAAGAAGTATGAACAGTTGCTCCAGTCCTTGTATTTGGATTTAGACGACGGTTTGATCAATGATACAGAATACCAAGAGTTTCAGCGAAGCTATCGCCAAAAGCTAAAACAGATTGAGGACACCATCACTCAAAAGAAAGCACTGGCTCAAACCCTGTATGACAAACTTCAGGATAAGGAACGGTGGCTAAAGCAATTGAGTGAAATCCAAAAAGATAAAGAACTCAATCGTCTCACTTTAGTGACCTTACTTGACCGGATTGTCATTCATGAGAATCAGGAGTTGACCTTAGTGTTTCATGATATGGCAGAACTAGAAATCCTCCAGCAGTTTTCTCATAAAGAGACGGAGGTGATCTAATGGCCCGCACCAAGAACCGCTACCGCAAGCAAACGAGCGAAGAGATACCACTTCAAACTTATCGTACAGGCATTTACATTCGCCTATCCAAAGAACGTACGGAAAGCTGGCGAAACAAATCTCAATCCTTGGAGACACAAGAAAGTCTAGCTCGAGCTTTTGCTAAGGAGAAAGGTTTAGTTGTAACCAAGTGCTACATCGACTATGAGTATTCAGGCACAACTTTTAACCGACCTGCCTACCAGGACATGATGGATGACATCAAAAAAGGTATCATTAACTGTATTTTAATCCGAGACCTGTCACGCTTAGGGCGCAACTACATTGAGATGGGACGACTTATTGATAAAGTATTCCCTTTTATGGGGGTTCGATTTATCTCAATCAATGATAACCTAGACACTCTCAATGGGTTAGGAGATAAGAAATCCTTTGAGGTGGAAATTAAGAATTTGGTCAATGACCTTTATTCTAAGGATATTTCAAAGAAAGTTATAGCCTATAATATTCATCAAGCCAGTCAAGGATATTTTATAGGCAGTTTTCCTCCTTATGGCTATAAGCTAGATAAGCAAGAAAAGGGAGTGAACCTCATTATTGATCCGCTTGTGCAACCCGTTCTTAAAACAGTATTTGAGAAGTTAACAGTAGGTCAATCCATTATTGCGGTGACAAAATATCTAAATGAGGAGAGATTAGCTGTACCGACTGCCTATCGAGAAACGGGACGACTGACTAGGCTTGACTCGGATACAAGAGAATGGAAATCAGCCAATCTTTTGCGATTGATTAAGAGTCCAGTTTACCAAGGACAATTAGTTCAACGAAAAAACAATAAATCTTTAGCACAGAAAGACTATGTTCGCTTTGAGAAATCTCATGAGGCCTACATTAGTTCAGATGATTTTGAAAGGATTCAAGCTAAGATTAGTGAGAGAAAAAGTACCAGAAAGTCAGTTGAAGCAAAAACTCCAAATCGATATAGTGGTTTGATTTATGCCAAAACCAAATCAACTCAAATGATTCGAAAATGTCGTCATTTCTCAAACAATAAGTCTAATTATGATTACTATTATTTTACAGACTATGTTTATGGTACAATACCTTCAGAAAGACAG
>NZ_JBGTZC010000028.1:0-27861 GCF_041807725.1 Streptococcus sp. E17BB | reverse complement strand
CAACAATTTGTTGCTTAAAGTCATCACTAAATTGACGACGGATTTTTCTAGACATAGAGTTCTCCTGTTTTCTTTAGTGTAGAACACTTTATAAATTCTGTCTAGTTTAGTGTAACCGATTCAAAAAGATTTACAGGATAGCGATGAGCCCTTTTTCAGCTAGGTTGGACTTAGCCGTCAGTAGGGTCTGTCCCATCATCGCTAAATCACCCAAGGCAAAGAGAAGCGACGAAAATTGTTCTTGCCAAAGGATAAACCCCAGCCCGAATCCGATTAGCCCTAACCCAGTGAGGTAGTAAGTTTTAGCATTGTAGCGTTTAGTCACGATTGGCCCTCCTTGTCAGGTGCTGGTAATGCTTATAAAGACCAGAAAAAATGCTGCGATAGCTAGGTTTCCACGGTTTATCTCGCCCACAAAAATGAAGGAAGACGGTATTTGCCATCACCCAATCCAAATCCCATTTGCCCAAACTTTTGGCTGCGTAAATGAGGTGATAACGGGTATCAAAATTATAAATCTGGTCTGGAATTAGCGTGATGTGGTGACCATAAAGAGCGGTTAGCACATCTTGGTCAGGCAAGAAGAGCAAATTCTGCCGTGCAGCGATGTAGGTCATGATGTCTTCACGTTTCACCATCTGACGTATTTTTGTCAGATTCATTAACAGGACGCCGGAGTTAAAATAATTTTTAGACTCATAATCTCCTAAACGTAGGCGATTGACCACATCGGTGACATTAGCATCCTCCGTATGACTGGCAGCCGCATAAAGTTGCTCACCCAGGTCAAGATCGTAGAGAGCCGTCACTGGATTGATGCAGAGAATGTCAGCATCAAGGTAGAGAATCTTGTCCAAATCATCTGGCAGATACTCGTGCGCTAAAAGACGATAATAGATGGTCTCAGGGTAGCGGTCGCTTGTCGGAGCGTCTGCGAACGCTCCTTTATCAATGACCAGCGCATGGTAGGAAACGCCTAGTTTACGACAAAAGACCTCAACCTCAGGTTCCCTACTGAGTCGAGGTTGCTGTAAGAGGTAGACATGAAGGTCACGGTCAGGCGTCTGTTGGACCAGAGAAAATAGGGTGACCTTGAATTGGTCGACATAACTGTCATTGATGGAAAACAGTAGATTTAGTACAGGTCTCATTAGTTATAGTCACTATCTGTTAAATTTAGTCTCTCGGTATTGTTTAAGGCAGCTGTCAGTTCTTGTTTGTCCTTGACCAGTTGCTTAAGCTGCTGTTTAAGGGTCATTTGTTTAGACAGCCCTAGCAGGTATTGTCCGATAAAACCCACCAAGACTGAGCCTAAAATCACTAAAATTAAAGGCATTCGGAAACGCCCAAAGAGGTAGTTGACCACCACCTCCTGACGGTTGACCAGAGCCAGAACCGTTGTCAGTACCATCAGAGCCAGCAAGAGCCAGAGATTGAGTTGTTTTTTCATAAGAAACTCCTTTTTTCTTTTATTTTACCATATTAGACAGAGGCCAGGCGTGCTTGACGCTTGCCTTCTTGGATAAGGGGGTGTCGCCTGAAGGCGACAAATAGCTGAGCAGTCATGGGAACCCAAATCAGAGGTTCGCAAAGCATGACCCCGATATAACCGACCTGTGGGATGATGGCAATGACGAAAACGACCTTGCCCACTAGCTCAATCAGGCTGGAGACCAGAGGTGTTACCTTTCTGCCCAACCCTTGCAGGGTATTTCGTAGGATAAAAAGGCAACCGAGAATGGGATAAAAAGGTGTGCCTAGCTTGAGATAAAGGGTAGCGTTGGCGATTAGTTCAGGCTCATCAGATCCTGAAATCCAGCGGATTAAGGCAGGGCTAAAAAGATGCAGTAAGATTGTCACTATAATCCCCCAGACCAGAGCGATTAAGCTGGCTTTTTTGACCCCTTGGTAAATACGGTCAAACTGCTTAGCGCCCACGTTTTGGGAAACAAATGTGGTCATGCTAGCTGCAGTAGCAGTCAAAGGCTGGAGAGAGAAAGCCATGATGCGACGAGCTGTCGTTTGGGCGGCGATAATCAAGACCCCAAAGCCATTGATGGCCGTTTGGAGGATAACCGTGCCAATAGACACAATCGAAAACATGAGTCCCATCGACAGCCCCTGTCCCAGAAGATCTTGGTAGAGCCCCTTATCCCAAACCAGATGACGCTGTTTGGGAACAAGGACAGGGACGCGTCTAGCGATGTAACCAAAACAGAGAACAGCTGATAGCCCCTGAGATAAAATAGTTGCAAGCCCTGCGGATTGCACCCCTAGGTGCAACTGGGTAATGAAAAACAAGTCCAGAGCAATGTTGAGGCAAGCCGAGAAAATCAAAAAGTAAAGGGCAACTAAGCTGTCTCCGATAGCCCGCAAGAGCCCGGCGCCAAGGTTGTAAGCAAAGGTCACTCCAACCCCCATCATGATCAGGTAGATGTAGCTGTAAGACTGCTCCAAAATATCGGCGGGGGTCCCAAGTAGCTGAAGCAGTGGTCGCAAGCCCAGATTGCCCCCCAGCATCACTAGACCACTCAAGCCCAGTCCAATGATGGCTGTCGCAACTACCGACCGCTTAAGCTCTTCTTCGTTTTTTGCGCCATAATGACGAGCAATGACAATGCCCATACCGTTACCGACACCGAGCGCAAAGCCGATAATCAGCTCAAAAATAGCTGATGTCGCTCCAACTGCAGCCAAAGCCTGCTCCCCAAGGTAGTTACCGACGATCATGGTATCGGCTGTATTGTAAAGTTGTTGAAAAATATTGGAAATCATAATAGGCCAAGCAAACCGTAAAATGGTCGGTAAAATCTTGCCCTTGGTTAAATCAATCTGTGATGTCGTCATAAGATTCTCCTTGTCAATTCTACTATTATACACGACAGAAGGGCTGAAAATCAAGGAATTTCAACAGGTAAACGCCAACAACATCACAGGTAAGTCTCCTCTTTTGAACCCAGTCAAGAACGTTTGGATAGGGACATATTTCTAGTGGTACTTTTCAAAAATTTATTTTCTTTTCTGGAGAATTGTGGTATACTGAAAGCGATTAATAAAGACTGAAAAGGAGACCGCTGATGTCCTATCAAGAGACTTATCAAAACTGGTTGAACGTTTCCGATTTGCCTGACTACCTCCGCGAGGAACTGCTGGGTATGGACGAAAAAACTAAAGAAGACGCCTTTTACACTAACTTAGAATTTGGTACGGCTGGTATGCGGGGCTATATCGGTGCAGGAACTAACCGCATCAATATCTTCGTGGTTCGTCAAGCCACAGAAGGGCTGGCTAAATTGATTGAGAGCAAGGGTGAGGTGGCTAAGCAACGTGGCGTTGCCATCGCCTACGACTCACGTCATTTCTCCCCAGAATTTGCCGCAGAATCTGCCCAAGTACTGGCTGCTCACGGTATCAAGAGCTACCTTTTTGAAAGCTTGCGCCCAACGCCTGAGCTATCTTTTGCAGTACGCCACCATCAGGCTATCGCTGGTATCATGATTACCGCTAGCCACAACCCTAAAGAGTTCAATGGCTATAAGGTTTACGGTGAGGACGGTGGACAGATGCCGCCAGCCGATGCTGATGCCCTGACCCAGTATATTCGTGCCATTGACAACCCATTTGCTGTCGCAGTAGCTGACTTTGACGCGGCCAAGGCTGACGGTCTCATCGAGATTCTCGGCGAAGCAACTGATGCGGACTACCTCAAAGAGATCAAATCGGTCACCATCAACCAAGACCTGATTGATCAGCATGGTCGCGATATGACCATCGTCTACACTCCTCTGCATGGGACAGGGGAAATGCTGGCGCGTCTTGCCCTAGCACAGGCTGGATTTGAAAAAGTCATCATCGTTGACGCACAAGCCCAGCCAGACCCAGATTTTTCAACCGTTAAGTCACCAAACCCTGAAAGCCAGGCAGCTTTTGCTCTGGCAGAAGAACTGGGGCACCAGCATCAGGCCGATGTGTTGTTGGCGACTGACCCAGACGCAGACCGTCTCGGTGTTGAAATCCGTCAAGCTGACGGCAGCTACCTCAACTTGTCTGGTAACCAGATTGGTGCCTTGATTGCCAAATATATCCTAGAAGCCCATAAGCAAGCTGGTACGTTGCCAGCCAATGCTGCTTTGGCCAAGTCCATCGTGTCAACTGAGCTGGTCACTAAGATTGCGGAAAGCTATGGGGCGACCATGTTTAACGTTTTAACTGGCTTCAAGTTCATCGCTGAAAAAATCCAAGAGTTCGAGGACACTAACAACCACACTTACATGTTTGGTTTTGAAGAGAGCTTTGGCTATCTGATTAAGCCCTTCGTTCGTGATAAGGATGCTATTCAAGCTGTTCTCATCATCGCTGAAATTGCAGCTTACTACCGTTCACGGGGTCTGACCTTAGCAGATGGTCTGGATGAGATCTACAAAGAATACGGCTATTTTGCTGAAAAAACCATTTCAGTTGATTTGGCAGGTATTGATGGCGCTGCTCAAATCAAGGCTATTATGGCAAAATTCCGCGAGAATGCGCCGACCGAGTTCAACAGTACAGCTATCGTTCGCTTTGAAGATTTTGCCAAACAGACTGCGACAACTGCTGATGGTCAAGTGACTGCCCTGACCACGCCACCGTCTGACGTGCTCAAGTACACCTTGGCAGATGATTCTTGGTTTGCCGTTCGTCCATCAGGCACAGAACCAAAAATCAAGTTCTACATCGCCACAGTTGGTGACGATCTTGCAGATGCTGAAGCTAAGATTGCAGCTATTGAGGCTCAAATCAGAGAGTTTATCGCTTAGAAAGTGGCGTGTCATTCGGCGCCAGTAAAGAAAACCGACCTCATAACAGAGCAGAGACAGACATCGTGATGGTTATGCATCACAGGGGCTGATCTGCTTTTTTGCGCCTAAAAAATCCGATGACAACATCATCGGATAGCAACAGATTAGTCTTGTGGGACGTAGGCAACTGCGCGGACAGGTGAGCCTGTGGCGCCTTCCCAATTAGGGTAGGCGATGGCGATAAAACTGCCCGTTGCTGGAACCTGATCAAGGTTAGCCAGCACCTCGACCTGATAAATCCCTTGTTCAAGCAAGTAGTATTCCTCAACCAAGGCACCGCCATTTTCAGGAACAGAAGCACCGCTATCGGTATCCAGTGTCTCGTGCCCGACGGCCTTGACCTGACGGTCGTGAATCAGGTATTCAAGGGCATCGTGTCCCCAACCTGGGGTATGTTGGACATCGTTCTCATCTAGGTTGCGAAAGGCTGCGGTGTCTGGCCAGCGTTTATGCCAATCTGAGCGAAAGGCGACAAAGGCACCTGGCTCAATCACACCGTGCTCTGCTTCAAAAGCGAGAATGTCAGCCTTGCTGAGTTGGTAGTCTGGATTCTCAGCGACTGCAGCGGACTTGTCAATGACATAGAGTGGCAAGAAGAGGTCCTCTAAAGGAATCTCGTCGAGGTACTTGCCGCCTTCAACAAAGTGAATCGGCGGGTCAATGTGGGTACCATACTGACCAACAACTGTAAACTGCTGAACATAGAAACCATCCTTGAGGGTGAAAATATCCTTTTTCTCCAGAGCAGGCAAGGTAGGGAAGTGAGGGCTGGTTTCATTTATCTTGTGGGTCAGGTTGACCAACTTGGCTGATGTCAAAGCGGTATAGGCGTCTCGTAAACTTGTCATAAGGTCTCCTTTTCTAGCAGGATAGGCGGCGTCCTGTTAGCACCGCCAGTCCTATGGTACCTTGATTGTAACCTATTTTGATGTTGCTGACAAATACTTATTTTTTAGAATTGGTTATAGTTTTTAGCTATAACTCAATCCAAATCTCGTTTCATCTCACTTTCCAACTCAAAGAAGGGTTGGATGTCCTGAACGTATTCGAGCACACCTTGAAATGCACCGTTATCATCACGGACGGCCTTGTAGACTACATAGATGAACTTGCCCGTCTTGTCGGACTTAAACCACATGTCGACTTGGTCCTTGCGCCCACTTCTGAGCAGGTCAAAAATGGCTCGCACCCGCTCTAGGATTTTTGGTGGGTGGCAGAGGTCAACATGACGACCTATCTGGCTCTTGGTGCGCTTAAAGACCATGTCATCAGCTGGCCCACTATCGTTGAAATATTGAAAGATATCGTCTTTATTGACAAAGGTTAATTCCAGTGGCAGGTGGTTGAGGATGAGATTGGCTTCTTCGACCGACAGGTAGCCCTTGCCGAAAGGTTGTTGCTGGTTGCGGTCAATAGCAGAGCTGGTCGTGTTTGATTTTGGGGTAAAGGTGATGGTGAACTGTCCCTGTGGGGTATCGATGACGGTCTCCTGCCCCTCAGCTTGTGTCAGCTGAACAGCTGGTTGTGGTTGGTCTGCGCTAGCCATTTCCCCAAAGACCTCCCGATATGGAACCCATTTGGCGGTCGGTTTGATGATGGCGTAGCCATAGGTCTCGCTCTCCACTGCGATGGTCAGCCAGTCGTCCTGGGTGAAGGTTTCCAGCAAAATCATGATCAGGATAGCCTCTTCCTTGAAAATCATCTCCTCGAACTCCTTGGCGAACGCCTCAAAAGTAGTGAGGACAGTTGTTACATCACCATCAGGTAAGGACTGGCTGGTCGTCATGACCTGAGCAAACAGTTCCCTAATTTGGTCGTCTACACCCCACATGACCTGAGGAGGGGCATCGTGACCGTAGCGTTCCATTATGGGGAAGAAAAGGTTCTCTTTGCGGTCGTAATGACGCTCAAACTGCCCTAGCAGGTTCAGCTGGTGACGGAGCCCCTTGAGCAAATCAGTCTGCAAGTCCGTGTCCTCTGTCTCTGCATAAGAGGTCAAAATCCGCCTAACGCGTAAGAGTGCTGCGCGCAGGGCTAAATTTTCCTGCTTGAAGACATAGACAGGATGTCCCTCCTGATCAGCATCTGCGACCTCTACGGCGGTGATAGCGCCCTTAAAGAGGTTGGCGTGGACGTTACAAAGGCTCATGATGTCCTCAAAAGTGATGCCTGCATCTGAGGTCATGAGTTCATGTTCCATGAGGGAAATCTCCAAGGCAGACACACCTGTAAAGTGCTGGTTAAAGCGTTCCTGGACACTCTCAGGGCTAGCCCCCTGATGGAGTTCCAGCAAAATGTCTCTCAAAATTTTTATCCGTTGGTCGCTCATTTGTCTCCTCCAATCACCTCGTAACCATGGCTGGTCAGGGTGCGTGCGATGGTCTCTAGGGAAATGCCAGTCAGGCGAGAGCCTTGCTTGAGGCTGGTGATTTTACCGAGTGTGTTAAGCATGGCAGGATTGGCAAGGGGCTTAAAGCCTAAGTCAACCAAAATATCCCTAAGCTCAGGGTGACTGGCTAGCAACTCGGCGACAGGCTGGTTGAGGTCAATGGTGTTGGTCATGAGAGAGCCTTTCTATATTGTTCTGTTGTTGTTTGCGGTTCTAGCTTGTTCGATAGCTTTTGACCAATACTCGAATTCCCATCTTAATGGTGGTAAGTCACCAACTTTTTTACGAATAGCATTTTGGTAAGGGAGATACAGCTCATTATAATCATCCCATTTGCTCCAAGCCAAATCCGTAGGGAGGCTTATCTGAAGATAGTCGTCTGCTAGTTTCAAGATATAGTTATCTATCGGCACATGAAGCAATGGGAAAATGTCTTCAAGTATCTCTGGTTCCAACATATAGAGGTATTTTAGGGTCATATTGACCCATTTCTGAGCTTGACCAAATGTAAATCGAATGTTAAAGGAGGCGTATAGCTGTTTGATTCGGCAACAAATGCGGTAATGCCAGCAGTCATACTGGTCTTGGTGACTGATGATTGAAGGTGTTAGCTGAGGTAATTCTTAGCGAAAAATTCCCAACACCTCCCGTCTCAGCTGCAATCTTACTTCATTTGGGACTTCTTTTAAGTTGAGTGTACGATTAAAATCTAAGTAGGCTAGTCTACTGGCTGATTTGAGTGAATCAGATAAATCTTTAAAGTAAGCTAGCTTTAAAAAATATAAAGTATGTTGGTCAACAGTAGTCTGATATGGGAGATTTGTCATCATTGTCGTTACTCTTTCTTGAGCGCTTCAAACTTAGCCTTCATGGTCGGGTTTTTCCGAGTTAGTTTTTTGACGGAGACATCTTCAAGTTTGTTGTTAGCCAGGCGCAGCTGGTTGTCGCTGGTGGTCAAGAAGCGTTTGACCTCTTCCATGCGCTTGATGGCCTTGTCGATTTCATCGATGGCTTTCTTGAAATTGGTGCTGGCTGAGGTATAATTTTTGGCAAAGGCCGTTTTGAAGGTTTCCAAATCGGATTCAAAGGTGGTGATGTCGATGTTCTGACTTCTGACCAATTCCAACTCTTGCTTGTAACTCAAGCTGTTTAGCGCAGCATTTCTCAAAAGACCAATCAACTGGATGAAGAACTGTGGGCGAATGACGTACATCTTAGGGTAGTGATGGCTGACATCAACAATACCCGTGTTGTAGTAATCGCTGTCTGCCTCCAGCATGGAGACCAGAACGGCGTATTCGCAGTTTTTCTCTCGTCGGTCCTTGTCCAATTCTTTGAGAAAGTCTTCGTTCTTATGTTTTCTGGCGGTTGTGTCGGCCTCGTTTTTCATCTCAAACATGATGGAGAGGATTTCAAGCCCATTGTCGTCTGTCTCTCGAAAGATGTAGTCGCCCTTAGACCCTGATTCGGAGATTAGATTATCCTTACCAAAGGAGGCCTTGGGAAAGGCATAGGCACGCACCTTGTTGAATTCTGTCTCAGCGTAGAGCTCTAAGCTCTCTCCGATGGCCTTAGTGGACTGTTGTGCCTTAAAATTCTTGTAAAACTCGACCTGCTCGTTGGCTGCCTTGAGCTGGAGGTCATACTCTTGACGGGTGGTCGCCAGCGCCAACTCTTGCCGTTGTTCCTGCAAGAGCAAGGCTGTCCGCGCCTCATCACGCTCCTTTTCTAAGCGAGCAATGGCTTCCTGCTGTGCCCTGTCTTTGAGCACCGCCTGCTTGTCCTGTTCGGCCTGCACTTGAGCTAATTGCGCCTGCTGAGCCTCTTGACTGGCTGCTAACTGCGCCGTCACACGCGCTAATTCTTGCTCCTTGTCGGCGAGTGACTGTTTGGCTGCCAGCATCTCTTCATGGGCACGCTGCTCCAGTTGACTGCGCACCTGGGCCAGTTCTTGGTCTTTTTTGGACATGGCAGAGCTGAGGGCTAGTTCTTGCTCTGCCTTGAGCGTGTCAAGCTGGTGAGCCAGCGCTGTTAGTTCTCGGTCTTTTTCCGCCAGTTGGGACTGGAGCGCATTTTTGGACTGCTCCTTGAGCAGTTGGGTCTCGCGAGTGAGGCGGTCATGAAGTTCCTTGTCAAACTCTACTCCCCGCACCTGAGCTAGTAACTGACTATACTCAGTTTCGTTGACTGTAAAACTCGTCCCACAGTGGGGGCATTTGATCTGATTCATGGCTATTCTCCTTTTTGGGTTAACTAATGACTGATGTAATCTCATTATACCATTTTCACGCCAGTATGATACAATAGAACTGATATAAGGAGGAGTAGAATATGCCATTTATCACCATTGACCTCTTTGAGGGACGTAGTCAAGAGCAAAAAGATCAGCTGGCTCAAGAAGTCTGTGAAGTTGTGTCTCGCATCGCCAAAGTCCCCAAAGAAGCCATTCACATCTTTATCAACGATATGCCAGAAGGGAGTTATTACCCTCATGGTCAGATGAAACGTCGCTAGTGAGAGAAGAGCGCCGTTTCAGGCAGCTGGGGACCATCTGCCACATTGCTATTGAGGCTCCTGAAGCGGGAAGCCTACTTGATCAAACAGGAGAACTGCTCAAGTCCTATGAGATGATTTTTTCCGCCCATTTGCCAGCTTCTGAACTCAATCAACTCAATCAGTCAGCAGGAAAATCTCCCTTCACTGCTTCAGCAGAATTGTTTGAACTCGTCAGCTACGGTAAAAAGCACAGTTTAGCACTTCATAGCCAGCTCAACATCGCCCTTCGCCCCTTGGTTCAGGCTTGGCAGATTGGATTTGTAGGAGCAACCAAGCCCAGTCAAGCTGCCATTGACCAGCTACTTGACCTCTGCCAGCCAAAAGATATTTTGCTGAACTCTCGTCAGCAGAGCATTTTTTTAGCTCGCTCTGGCATGGCTTTAGATTTGGGTGCACTTGCCAAGGGCTACATTGCTGACCGTCTGCTGGAACATCTGCTGTCAGCTGGCGCTACCAGCGTCTTAATCGACCTTGGGGGTAATGTCATCACCCACGGTCAGCCGTTTTCAGCGACCGGCAAATGGCAGGTTGGGGTGCAACTGCCTTTTGCGCCTCGTGGTCAAGCTATGGGGCGAGTTACGATAGGTAACCAAGCCCTCGTCACCTCAGGAATTTATGAACGCTTTTTTGAGGCTAATGGCAGAGCTTATCACCATATTTTGGATAGGCAGACCGGCTATCCCATGGAGACCGAGATGGTCAGTCTGACTATCTTGAGCGATTCCGCCCTAAGAGCTGAAACCTACAGTAGTCAGTTCTTTGGTCTTCCCATACCGCAAGCGCTCCATCTTATCAAGCAGACAGACAGCATAGAAGGGCTGATGTTAACTAGTGATTACCGCTGTTTCTTATCTGATGGGATGAAGGCACATTTCATCCCGCAATATCATTAGAAAAACACGATTCCAAAGAGAAATCGTGTTTACTTTTTTATTATTCAAAAGGCACATAAGGGAGACCTAGGGACGTCGCAACAGCTTGGTTGGTGACTTGCCCTTTATAGATGTTTAAACCTGTGAGAAGACCGTAGTTGTCACGAACGGCTTGTTCAAAACCTTTATTGGATAACTCCATTGCATAAGGCAGGGTCACATTTGTGAGGGCGAGTGTCGATGTGCGTGGCACAGCACCAGGCATGTTAGCAACAGCATAATGAATCACCCCGTCAACCTCGTAAGTTGGTTTGTCATGGGTGGTAATGGTATCCGCGGTTTCAATAATGCCACCTTGGTCAACAGCCACGTCAATAACGACAGAACCTGCCTTCATCGAACTAATCATCTCTCGAGTTACCAGTTTAGGCGCCCGTGCACCTGGAATCAGCACAGCTCCGATAAGTAAGTCTGCTTCCTTGACACTATCAGCGATGTTAAGAGGATTAGACATTAAGGTTTGGATACGTTTGTCAAACAAAACATCCAATTCTGCTAGTCGCTTAGCAGAGACATCTAAGATTGTCACATCAGCGCCCAAGCCTAGCGCCATCTGCGCAGCATTGGTCCCAACGACACCACCACCGATGATCACAACCTTTCCTTTTTTAACTCCCGGAACACCTCCCAAGAGAATACCTGCACCACCTTGGAGTTTGGTTTGGAAATAAGCCCCCATCTGCACTGCTAATCGTCCAGCGACCTCACTCATGGGGTTAAGCAGGGGCAGAGTACCATCCTTGACAACGGTCTCATAAGCGATGGCGGTCACGCCGCTATCTAGCAAAGCCTTAGTTAAGCCAGGAGCAGGAGCGAGGTGAAGGTAGGTAAACAGCAATAAATCAGAGCGGAAGAATTGATATTCATTTTCTAAGGGCTCTTTGACCTTGATAACCAGCTGGGCTGCCCACACCTCTGCAGCGTGTTCTTTGATGATAGCCCCTTGCTGGGCATAATCATTGTCAGAAAACCCTGAACCAGCTCCAGCTTCAGTTTCAACCCAGATAGTGTGACCAGCCTGTTTTAGAGCTAAGACACCAGCAGGTGTTAAACCGACACGATTTTCATTGCTTTTGATTTCTTTTGGTACACCAATAATCATCTCATTTAACCTCATTTTCTTATTAGATTGCCTTTATTGTACTAAAAAAAGAGAGTACCATCAAGCACTAGTTGAGCAGTATTCTTGAAGAATAGTCGTGGTTTTGTTATAATCAAGGTGATTGCACAAGCATTCATAATTATCTCATGCAAAGATAGGGAGAAGCATATGTCAAAGGACATTAGAGTATTACTCTACTATAAGTACGTCCATATCGAGAATGCCAAAGAATACGTGCAGACTCATTTGGACTTTTGTAAATCAATCGGTCTCAAGGGGCGGATTTTGATTTCGGAAGAGGGCATCAACGGTACTGTTTCTGGAGATTTTGAAACCACTCAGAAATACATGGACTGGGTGCACAGCGATGAGCGTTTTGCTGACCTCTGGTTCAAGATTGACCTCGAAGAGGAGCAAGCCTTTAAGAAGATGTTTGTTCGCTACCGCAAGGAAATTGTTCACTTGGGGCTTGAGGACAATGATTTCGATGCGGATATCAACCCATTGGAAACCACAGGGGCCTACCTGACACCGAAAGAGTTCAAAGAAGCTCTTTTGGATGAAAATACCGTTGTCTTGGATACCCGTAATGACTACGAGTACGACCTCGGTCACTTCCGTGGCGCCATTCGCCCAGATATCCGCAACTTCCGCGAATTGCCACAGTGGGTGCGGGACAACAAGGAAAAATTCATGGACAAGCGTGTCGTGGTCTACTGTACCGGTGGTGTCCGCTGTGAGAAATTCTCAGGCTGGATGGTGCGTGAGGGCTACAAGGATGTTGGTCAGCTCCACGGTGGTATCGCCACTTACGGTAAGGATCCTGAGGTTCAGGGCGAGCTGTGGGATGGCAAGATGTATGTCTTTGACGAGCGCATTGCCGTAGACATCAACCATGTTGATCCAAAAATCATTGGAAAGGACTGGTTTGACGGCACACCATGTGAACGTTATGTTAATTGTGCCAACCCATTCTGTAACCGTCACATGTTGACGTCTGAAGAGAACGAACACAAATATGTTCGTGGCTGTTCAGCAGAATGCCGTGCTCATGCCCGCAACCGCTACGTGGAAGAGCATGGATTGACCCATGAAGAATGGGCAGCAAGATTAGCGGAAATCGGAGAAACACTACCTGTTGTTGCTCCAGCTTAATCAGAGATGATGACCAGCCTCTTGGCTGGTTTTTTTGGTATAATAGACCTCATGGAGGTACTTCTATGGATATTATCAGTACGAATTGCTTATCTATTGAACAAGGCAAACGGGTAAAAGCTTTTTTAACCCACTGCATGGCTCATGATAAGACCTATAAAGAGCCCTACTTATCCAATCAGCTTAATTTTAACCCTGATATGCCGGCCTTTTTCTTGGCTTACGAGGGGGATGACTTAATTGGCTTGTTGACGGTTTATGCCGATACGCCTGAAGTGGATTTATCTCTCTTTGTTGCGCCAGAGCACCGCAGGAAAGGTATTGCTCGGCAACTCTATCAGAAGTTTTTAACGGAAACAGCTTCCTATGGCGTGACAGAGGTTTCCTTTATTGCGGAGCGTGCCTTTATTGAGGCAAATCCAGGTCTCCTGTCCGCTTGGGGACTGGTCATTGATGACGATAGTGAGTACTTTTTGGGACGGGCGTGCTTGCCTGTGGACATGGCAGAGCTGCCCCTTGATGTGTCTCTTTCGCTGGCTAGACCAGAGGAGATGCAGGACATTGCTGAGCTGAAAGCGCGCGTGTTTGAGACGCCGCTAGACCTCAGTCTGACCTATGTGTCAGAAGCCCTGGCAGATAAGGACAGTCTTCTTTATGTTGCCCGCCTAGCTGATCAAGTGATTGGCACTTGTACGGTGGACATCAGCTCTAGCCTGACTTACCTTTACGGTCTTGCTGTTGATCTTGCCTATCGCGGTCAGGGCGTTGGTAGTCAGCTGGTCAAGACCATCATCAACGACCGTTACCGTGCAGGTGATACCGAACTACAAATCGCTGTGGATAAGGACAATGAGGGTGCTAAAAAACTTTATGAGCAACTGGGCTTTGTCAACCAGACAGAAGTGATTTATCTCTCAAGTAAGGATTAAGAGAGGGGATTGAGTGATGAAACTGATTTTTCTACACGGCGTGGGGCAAGATAGCCAAGCTTGGGAGCAGGTGATTACAGGGTTAAAGGGTTATCACTGTGTCAGCCTAAACTTATTTCGTCATGGAAAATTACCTGATTTTTCCAGCTTGCAAGAGCAAGTCAGGCAGGCGGTGCGTGAGAGCGAGGAAGACGTTGTTGTGATTGGGCTGTCTTTGGGCGGCATGTTAGCACTGTCCTTATTGCAAGACCCAGCGCCGCAGCTCCGAGCAGTTGTCAGCATTGCGGGTCAGTACCAATTTACCAAAAACTGGGCTTATAAGGTGCAGGTTGCCTTGCTCAAACTCTTGGCTCCATCTCTCTTGGCAAAACAAGGATTGGACAAGGAAAATTTGCTGGCTTTTTATCGAGACTTGGCTCAGCTGGATATGACAGGTTTTCTACAAACAAGGACCTTGCCTGTCCTCTTGCTCTGTGGGGAGTGCGATAAGATTAACCTTAGAACAGCCAAGCAACTGAAGAACTTGATGCCAAAAGCAGAGATGGCGGTGATAGCTGAAGCAGGTCACGAGGTCAACAAAGACCAACCAGAACAGTTGGTAAGGGAATTAAACCAGTTTTTGGAAGTGCTCAACCATGTTAACTAAAGAGGTCGTCGTTGTTATCGGAGGTTCTGGGATGTTACGACCAGCTGTTTTGTTGTGCAGCCGAGACAAGAGCCGTTATGATGACTTATTTGAGGTCTACCCTCACGCAGTCTTTTTCCCTTTTGATTTTTCAAAGGCTGCCTCTTTTGAAAATCTAAGCAATTTTCTACAAGAAAAAGGGGTGACCATTTCGTGTCTCTTAGTCTGGTTGCACAGCCCCTATTATCCTCATCTTGAGCGTTTCTTGGAACATTTCCCAACCTTTAGAAATGGCTGGTATCTTGTCCAAGGCAAGAGCAGCAGCAATCTCCCTGATGCGTTGTTGAAGCGCTCTGATTTACAAATTATTCGCCTCGGTTATCACGAAAAAGAAAACCGCTGGTTGACTGATGATGAAATTTCCCAGCAGGTTCTTGATGCTATCCTCCCCTTTAAGCCTAGAAAATAAAGTTAAAAGCTGCTTGTTTTTTCCAAAAATATGCTATAATGGATAGACTAATGTAAAAAAAGGAGACCATCATGGAAGACCCTGGCAGTCAGACCATCGTGTTACAATTCATCTTACTACTTATCTTGACCCTCTTTAATGCTTTTTTCTCTGCGACGGAAATGGCCTTAGTATCGCTCAATCGTTCTCGTGTCGAGCAAAAAGCAGAAGAAGGCGACAAGAAGTACATCCGCTTGGTTAACGTGCTTGAGAACCCTAACAATTTTCTCTCGACCATCCAGGTGGGCATCACCCTCATCACCCTCCTGTCAGGGGCTAAGCTGGCTGACACGCTGGGGGCTGAGATTGCGACATGGTTTGGCAATACGGCTACTGCAAAAACGGCGGGTAGTCTCTTGTCTCTAGCATTTTTGACCTATATCTCCATCGTTTTAGGGGAACTCTATCCCAAGCGGATTGCCATGAATCTCAAGGAAAATCTAGCCATCTACTCAGTACCAGTGATTTTGTTGTTGGAAAAGTTGGCTAGCCCCTTTGTTTGGTTGCTTTCTGCATCAACCAACCTACTCAGTCGCCTGACACCTATGGCTTTTGATGATGCGGATGATCAGATGACTAGAGACGAGATTGAGTACATTCTGACCAAGAATGAGACCTCACTTGATGCGGAAGAAATCGAGATGCTTCAAGGGGTATTCTCGCTCGATGAGATGATGGCCAGAGAGGTCATGGTGCCTAGGACGGATGCTTTCATGGTGGATATTAACGATGATAGCTCTGCTATTATCAGTGCTATCCTCAAGGAAAATTTTTCCCGTATCCCGGTCTATGATGGTGACAAGGACAAGGTTATCGGTCTGATCCACATCAAAAAATTGCTACACGCTGCCTTTCACGAGGGTTTTGATCAGGTCAATATTCGTCGAATTATGCAGGATGTTCTTTTTGTCCCTGATACGGTCTTTGTCGATGATTTGATTGGAGAATTGCGGAGCAGCCAACGCCAGATGGCGATTTTGCTGGATGAGTACGGCGGAGTGGCAGGTCTTGTTACCCTTGAGGACTTGCTTGAGGAGATTGTCGGCGAGATTGATGATGAAACTGACCGAGCTGCGGAGTCTGTGCGTGAGATTGCAGAAAATACTTATATCGTTGAAGGGACAATGACCATCAACGAGTTCAACGACCACTTTGAGACCGAGCTGGAGAGTGATGATGTTGATACCATGGCAGGCTTTTATCTAGCGGGTATCGGTAGTATCCCAACTCAGGAGGAAAAGGAAGCTTATCAAGTAACCAGCAAGGATAAGCAGCTTACCCTTATCAACGACAAGGTTAAAAACGGTCGCGTTCTCAAACTCAAAGTCTTGATGACCGACTTGCCTGACATGACAGAGTAATCGGCTGATCATCTATTCCCACTGATAGAAGGATGACACAGAACTAGCAGAATAACCCAAAGCTTGAAAAAACTATGAAATTACTAGGCTTTGTATAGATATTTAATAAGATTAGAGAGACAGGGCATTTTGCCCTAGCCTAAAAGCGATTAATATAAGAGGACAAACGATGAGGTCCTCTTTTTTGATATCGAGGAAAGCGAAAGCCAGGATGCTATATGAGCAGAAACTTGTTGGTTATGATGACGTGCCAACAGAAGTAACAATCGACCAATGAAAAACCTGCTCTTTTATGCTACAATAAACCTATGATTATTTTACAAGCTACCAAACTCGAACGTGCTTTTGCAGGCAGTCCTCTTTTTGAAAATATTTCCTTGCAGGTTGATGAGCGTGACCGCATTGCCCTGGTCGGGCGTAATGGAGCGGGCAAGTCGACCCTTCTCAAGATGCTGGTTGGCGAGGAAACGCCGACCTCAGGCACCATCAGCACCAAACGCGATCTTTCCCTGTCTTATCTGGCACAAGATAGTCGCTTTTCGTCGGACAAGACCATCTATGCCGAGATGGTGGCGGTGTTTGACGACCTGCGGCAGATTGAGAGCCGTTTGCGAGTTATGGAGGGGCAAATGGCAGAGCTGACAGGCGCTGCCTTTGACCGCTTGATGGCAGACTATGACCAGCTGTCGGAGGACTTCCGCAGTCGTGGTGGCTTTACCTACGAAGCGGACATCAAAAGCATTCTCAATGGCTTTAAGTTTGACCAGTCCATGTGGGACATGCCCATCGCTGAACTATCAGGCGGACAGAATACCCGCTTGGCGCTAGCGAAGATGCTCCTTGAAAAGCCAGATTTGCTGGTCTTGGATGAGCCGACCAACCACTTAGACATCGAGACCATCGCTTGGCTGGAAAATTACCTCAAGAACTATCAAGGTGCACTTATCATTGTCAGTCACGACCGCTATTTCTTGGACAAGGTTGCCACTATCACGTTGGATTTGACCCCCAAAAGCCTCGATCGCTACGTGGGTAATTATTCCCAGTTTATGGCACTCAAGGCTCAAAAACTAGAGACCGAGGCCAAAAACTACGAGAAACAGGCCAAGGAAATTGCCAAACTGGAAGACTTTATCAACCGCAACATCGTCCGTGCCTCGACCACCAAGCGAGCCCAGTCCAGACGCAAGCAACTGGAAAAGATGGAACGCTTGGACAAGCCCCAAGTTGGGCAAAAATCTGCCCATATGACCTTCGCGTCAGCCAAGTCTTCTGGTAACATCGTCTTGACAGCTGATGCCATCGCTATCGGCTATGACCATCAGGTGCTGGCGCAGCCCATTTCACTAGACGTCCGAAAATACGATGCGATTGCCATCGTCGGCCCAAACGGTATCGGCAAGACCACCCTTATCAAGTCGATGGTCGGACAACTTCCCCTCATCGCGGGTGAGGCAGTTTACGGTGCCAATGTTGAGACCGGCTACTACGACCAGACCCAGTCCGCCCTGACCCGCACCAATACCGTGCTGGAGGAGCTCTGGAGTGCCTTTCCGACTACGCCAGAAGTGGACATCCGCAACCGTCTCGGAGCCTTTCTCTTCTCTGGCGATGATGTCAAAAAGTCTGTTGCTATGCTGTCTGGCGGTGAAAAAGCGCGCTTGCTTCTTGCCAAGCTATCCATGGAAAACAACAATTTCCTCGTTCTCGATGAGCCGACCAACCACTTGGACATCGACAGCAAGGAAGTGCTGGAGAACGCCCTGATTGACTTTGACGGCACCCTGCTCTTTGTCAGCCACGACCGTTACTTTATCAACCGTGTCGCCACCAAAATCCTTGAAATTTCAGCAGATGGTTCCACCCTCTATCTGGGCGATTATGATTATTATCTGGAGAAAAAGGCAGAGCAGGAAGCCCGGCTTCAAGCTGATCAGCAGATAATAACTAGCCCAACTGCCACTCCATCAGCTGGCGCTAGCGATTACCAGTCCCAAAAGGCAGACCAAAAAGAACGCCGCAAATTAGCCCGCCGAATCGACGAGATTGAAAACCAGCTAGAAACTCTAGAAACCCGCCAAGCAGAGATTAACCAAGCTATGCTGACCACCAATGACCTGGGTCAGCTGACCGACCTCCAAAAAGAGCTGGAGAGCCTAGACGAGCAGCAGTTGGTACTCATGGAGGAGTGGGAGCAGTTGAGTGAGGAAATGGGGGATTAGTCATGTATCGCTTTGTTACCCAAGAAGCTCAACTGACCTTGCATGATTGTTTTATCACAGCCGTAGAATTTGGGCGAGAACTGACCTTGTCTTTTGAACAGGGGATTGATATTTTAGCCAGCCACTCTTTAAATCCGACACACAGGCACCAAACAACAGGACTAGCAGAGGTTGTCTTGCAGTCTTATGAACTGGTACAAGTCAGAGAGGTCTATGGTGCAGAGGATTTTTCACCGAGCTTAGAGGCTCTTACTTCTAAGCGGTTTGAAGTGCTTTGCTTTGAGTTTGATAGGGCCAACAGAACAGCTCCGCTACTGTGTGACATTGATTGGCGGTATTGTGTTGCTTACACCTTTTCTTGTGAAGCTGTCTATTATAAATGGAATGAGTTGACTGGTGATGCCTGGTTTCAGGACTGGCCGTAATGTTAGATAAGACGTCACAGGGATAACTTTTTTGTGAAATACTTCCTAAAATACCTGAAATATGGTATAATCGATTTAGAAAACGATTGCAAAGGGTGGATATCAATGGACGTCAAAGACATTTTAGGCATTTTAGAAGACATGGGGGTCGCTGTATTTGCGACTGTGGACGAGTCAGGCATGCCACATGCCAGACATTTTCACATCGGTGTGGCAAATGAACAAGGCATTTTCTTTATGACAAGCCCTGAGACCAAGTTTTTCAAGCAGGTGGCGACAAATCCAAATGTGGCTGTCACGGCGATGAGCCAAGAAGACTATTTGATTCAGGTCATTCGTATAGAGGGAAAGGTACGACCAGTTGGTCCTGACCGACTTTACGATTTACTTGCTGGCAATCCTTATGTTAATTATGTTTACCCAAATCATGAGAAGCAGGAAGACATCGAAGTTTTCCAGCTTTATGAGGGAGTTGGTTTCTACCACAGCTTGACACAAGGGCACAAGTATGTTTTTTCTATTGGAGAAGGTCGCTCAGAGACCGCGCGAAGCATTACCTAGGCAATCTCAGATGATTTAGGATTTGAAATAATTTGTGAAAAGTTGTATACTAACCATGTATGCAACTTTTTGTTTGCGCGACAGTAAATCGACTTAATGCTAGCACAGCTGATTAAGGACCGTTTGTCTGAAGAAGTGGTCGAGGCTTGTTGGTCTGATTAAAACAAACTCGATCTTCAAGTATTTAGCAAAATGATAAAGGAGAATAGTGTGACAGCAGTTAATATCATCGCCTTGGGTGGTGTCCGTGAAATCGGAAAGAATTTTTATGTGGTGGACATCTGTGGGTCGATTTTTATCCTTGATACAGGTGTTAAGTACCCTGAAAGTGAGCAGTTAGGTGTTGATGTTGTGATTCCTAACCTGGACTATTTGATTGAGAACAAAAAGCGTGTCCAAGGGATTTTCCTCACCCACGGTCATGCGGATGCTATCGGAGCCCTGCCGTATGTGCTCCAGCATATCAAGGTGCCTGTTTTTGGGTCAGAATTGACCATTGAATTGGCCAAACTCTTTGTGAAAAATGCTAATCTCTTTAAGCGCTTTGAAGATTATCATGTGGTCAATGCAGAGACAGAAATTGAGTTTGGCGATAGTACGGTATCCTTTTTCAAGACAACTCACTCTATTCCAGAGAGCCTGGGAATTGTTTTGTCAACGCCTAAAGGCAATATTGTCTACACAGGGGACTTTAAATTTGACCAAGCGGCAAGCCCGCTTTACCAGACTGATTTTGCCCGCTTGGCAGAGATTGGTCGTGAGGGCGTTTTGGCTCTCTTGGCAGATTCTGCCAATGCTGAAAGCAAGGTTCAAATTGCCAGTGAATCAGAAGTTGGCGCTGAAATCAATCGGGTCATTAGCAATTGGGAAGGCAGAATTATTGTGGCTGCTGTAGCGAGCAACTTGTCTCGTATCCAGCAGGTCTTTGATGCTGCCGCCAGCAACGGTCGCCGTGTCGTCTTGACAGGCTATGATGTGGAAAACATTATTCGCACAGGGATTCGGTTGAAAAAGCTCTCTTTAGCTGATGAGCGTTTGATTATCAAAGTGGCAGATATGGCGAACTATGAGGACCATGAACTGATTATCCTTGAAAATGGTCGCATGGGTGAGCCGATAAACTCTTTGAGTAAGATGGCGCAGGGTCGTCACCGTTATGTCAATATTAAAGATGGCGATTTGGTTTATATCGTGACTACACCGTCAGTTGCTAAGGAAGCTATGGTGGCAAGAGTGGCTAACCTTATTTACAAGGCAGGCGGTTCTGTTAAGTCCATTGCTAAGCACATGCGCGTATCTGGTCATGCTAATGCACGAGATTTGCAACTCTTGATTAACTTGCTAAAACCGACCTACCTCTTTCCCGTTCAAGGGGAATACCGTGAACTGTCTGCACATGCAGACTTAGCCATGGATATCGGTCATTTGCCAGAGCATATCTACATCATGAAAAAGGGCAACCGTATGGTTTTAGGAGAAGAAGGTTTCTTGCACGAAGGTTCCGTTCCTTCTGGTGATGTGATGATTGATGGCAATGCCATGGGTGATTTGGGAAGTGTTGTCCTCCGCGATCGCCAGATTCTCTCTGAAGAAGGTATTTTCATCGTTGCCATGACCATTAACAAACGCCAGAAAAAGATTATTTCTAAGGCAAAATTCCATACGCGTGGCTTTGTTTATGTGAAAAAGAACAAAGACATTCTCTATGACAGTGCGGAGCTCGTTAACCAGACCGTTGAGGCTTATTTAAGTCAACCAGATTTTGACTGGAGTCAGTTGAAAAACTTGGTTCGTGACAAATTAAGCAAGTATCTTTACGATCAGACCAAACGTCGCCCATCTATTTTGCCTGTGATTATGGAAGTGCGTTAAGGTGCTAGTTCTCAACTTAGTAGATTTTAAGCCCATCTAAAAAAGTCATGACAGCTAGATGAACGCAACAATGTCTCGAAAATTGATGTTCTGAAAATCTTTGAAAAGCACTTGTAACAGATGTATAGTTGCCAGTGCCTTTTCTTATTCTTCTGTCGCGATGACAAGCCAGCCCAGCTGGTTTTTTTGTTTCGGTTATGGTATAATGAAACAACAGAAGATGGACGGGGGGAATGGTTTGATAGATCAACAATTATTAGAAAGTTTGTTTGCCAGCCCGTGGGAAATTATTATTAACCTTGTTGACCTTTTTTTGGTCACTTGGTTGATTTATCGATTTATTAGAGCTTTAGCTGGCACAAAAATTATGTCGCTGGTTCAGGGTGTCGGTCTTTTTATTCTTTTGCGATTTGTCGCGGCATTGTTGGATTTGACAACGATTACTTATCTGATGAATCAGGTGACGACCTACGGTGTGATTGCGGGTGTTGTCATTTTTGCTCCTGAGATTAGGAGCTTTCTTGAAAAATTTGGCAGAACCCCTCAATCCCTGCTTAAACAACAGACAGTTAGCCATGAGGAAAATTTAGTGACGGCTGTCATCAGTGCTGTCAAGTACATGGCGCCCAGACGTATTGGTGGCTTGATAGTGATTGAGCGCACCCAAACCTTGCAAGAATATATTGCAACAGGCATTTCTTTAGATGCAGATATTTCCAGTCAGATCTTGATCAACATTTTTATTCCCAATACACCGCTTCATGATGGGGCTGTGATTATTAGAGAAAATAAGATTGCTTCTGCATCATCCTACCTGCCCTTGTCTGATTCCTCTTACATTGCTAAAGAATTTGGAACCAGGCACAGAGCAGCGATTGGTCTATCTGAGGTCTCAGATGCGATGACCGTCGTAGTATCAGAGGAAACAGGAGGCATATCCCTCACCTACAAGGATGTCTTTACGCATGATATGACCTGGGAAGAGTTGGAAGATGTGCTCCGCGAAAAATTAGTTACACCACCAGAAACCACTAATTTCTGGACAACAGTTATCAAGGGAGGGCGATGAAATGAGAAATTGGTTTACTCTAAAACGTTCTGGCCTGGCAGTTGTTTCCTTGGTTTTTGCTCTGCTATTATTTTTAACTGCAAAAATAGTTGCCTATAATGGCAGCAGCAATCGTATCAATCTGTTAACTGAGACCTACACGCATACTTTAGAAAATGTTCCGATTGATATTAAATACAATAGCGATGAGTATTTTATCAGCGGCTACTCCTACGAAGCAGAAGTTTATTTGGCATCGACCAATCGTGTCAAATTAGATTCTGAAATCAACCCAGATACACGGCAATTTAAGGTTGTTGCTGATTTAACCAAACTGACTGAAGGCACCACTAAAGTGAGCTTGGATGTGAGGGATTTACCCAGCGATGTGACCGCTGAAGTTCGACCAGCAACCATGACTGTTACGCTCGGTAAACGGGTGACAAAAAATTTCCCTGTCGAAGCAGTGGTTAATGAGGAACGGGTGATGCCAGGGTATGTATACGAGTCAGCTAGTCTGGATGTTTCTGATGTTGCAGTCACCAGTGATGAAAACACAATTGGTCAGATTGCTCGTGTGATTGCTAGCTTGCCTGATGAGACAAGCCTATCAAAAGACCAAGTTAAAGAATCGGTCACCTTGCAAGCTGTTTCTGAGCAAGGCTCAGTTTTACCGGCAATCATCACCCCTGCGAAAGCGGAATTAACAGTTAATTTGCGAAAATTAACCAAAACAGTTCCTTTGGTTGTTGAGCTAACTGGGCAACTGGATAGTAGTCTGTCTCATATCAATTATGAATTAGGGTTCAGTGAGGTGATTATCTCAGGTAGTCAGGAAGCCTTAGATGAGACAGATCGCGTTTTAGTAACGATTGATATTTCTGATATCAAGAAAGATACGCGAAAAACCTTAACCTTATCTGCTGAAGGGGTCAAAGTAACGCCAGAAGTTATCGACGTTAAACTGAAAGTGACCAAAAAGTAGTTATCAAACCTTTCCATAACAAATATGGCATAAGTTAGGAAACAAAAAACAAAAAGAAAGTGAGAAGCGGGTTACCGCATAAGAAAAATGGTAAAATATTTTGGAACGGATGGAGTTCGTGGAGAAGCAAACGTTGAATTGACACCAGAACTGGCCTTCAAACTAGGTCGCTTTGGTGGCTATGTCCTCAGTCAGCACGAAGAAGGGCAACCAAAGGTCTTTGTCGCACGTGATACCCGTATCTCAGGGGAGATGTTGGAGGCTGCTTTGGTGGCTGGGCTTCTTTCAGTTGGTATCGAGGTTTACCAGCTGGGCGTCTTAGCCACGCCGGGAGTGTCTTATCTGGTTCAGACGGAAAATGCTAGCGCTGGTATCATGATTTCAGCCAGTCATAACCCTGCTCAAGACAATGGTATCAAGTTCTTTGGGTCAGACGGTTTCAAACTGGCTGATGAAACGGAGCTTGAAATTGAAGCACTCTTGGACACTCCAAACGATGGCCTCCCACGACCGTCAGCTGAGGGTCTCGGAACCTTAGTGGCTTATCCAGAGGGCTTGCGCAAGTACGAGAAATTCTTGGTTTCTACTGGAGCCGATTTGGCTGGTATGAAGGTGACCTTGGATGCCGCCCACGGGGCAGCCTACTCATCGGCTCGTTCGATTTTCCTTGACTTAAATGCGGAGATCACTGTTATTGGTGATCAGCCTGATGGGCTTAACATCAATGATGGTGTCGGCTCAACTCACCCAGAAAAGCTTCAGCAAACGGTTCGTGAGACAGGCTCTGCTATTGGTCTTGCCTTTGACGGTGATAGCGATCGCTTGATTGCGGTTGATGAAAACGGCGATATTGTAGATGGTGATAAAATTATGTTTATCATCGGGAAATACCTAGCGGAGAAGGGTCAGTTAGCCCAAAACACCATTGTGACGACCGTGATGAGTAACCTTGGTTTCCATAAGGCTTTGGAACGTGAAGGCATTGACAAAGCGGTGACCGCTGTTGGTGACCGTTATGTGGTTGAAGAAATGCGTCGCGGTGGTTATAACTTGGGCGGTGAGCAGTCTGGACATGTCATTATCATGGATTATAACACCACAGGTGATGGACAGTTGACTGCCATCCAGCTGACTAAAATCATGGCTGAAACAGGCAAATCCTTGTCCGAATTAGCCAGTCAAGTTGATATTTTCCCGCAGAAATTGGTTAATATCCGTGTGGATAATAGTATGAAAAACAAGGCGATGGAAGTGCCTGCTATCGCCACCATTATCACCAAGATGGAAGAAAAAATGGCAGGCAATGGACGGATTTTGGTGCGTCCGAGTGGGACTGAGCCCCTGCTTCGTGTCATGGCGGAGGCGCCGACTGATGAGTTGGTGAACTATTATGTGGATACCATCGCTGATGTTGTACGTGCGGAGATTGGGTTGGAGTAATTCAAAAATGAGTCTGGGATTTTTGTTCCAGCCTCAAATTTCAAACGTTAATCAGTCACTTCTCTGACTATTTGAGCGATGCGGAAGTGGGCTAAAAAGGTCAGGGAGACCTTTTTAATCAGGAAATGACACTTGCGGCGCAAGTGTCAAAAATAGTCCAATAGACTGTTTCAGCCTGAAGCCTAAAATTAGGGAGGTGAGGGACAATCGCATTCTAAAGAATTACCGATTTTTGTTTCACGTCCCTTCTCTTTTTCCTATCAGCTCTTCAGTGAGTTGAGAATTTAGCTCTGCGATTTTTCCAAAAAAGTGGTACAATAAAAAAATGAACAAACCGACGTCTGCCTATGTGCATATCCCTTTTTGTACTCAGATTTGTTATTACTGTGACTTTTCTAAGGTGTTTATCCAGAATCAGCCTGTGGACGACTATCTGCGGGTTCTTGTGCGTGAGTTTGAGAGTTACGACATCAAGCGTCTCCGCACCCTCTATATGGGTGGTGGTACACCGACAGCTATCACTGCTCAGCAGCTGGACTATGTTTTGACGGAGCTGACCAAGCACTTGGACTTGTCCATGCTGGAGGAATTTACCATTGAGGCTAATCCTGGTGACTTGGATGCGGATAAAATCGCTGTGCTGAAACATTCGGCAGTTAATCGGGTCTCTTTGGGCGTTCAGACCTTCAACAACAAGCACCTGAAAAAAATCGGTCGTAGCCATAATGAAGCCCAGATTTATGAAAGTATTGATGCCCTGAAAGGTGCTGATTTTGACAACATCTCCATTGATTTGATTTATGCCCTGCCTGGTCAGACCCTAGACGATGTCAAGGAAAATGTGGCCAAGGCTTTGGCATTGGACATCCCTCATCTCAGTCTTTACAGCTTGATACTGGAGCACCACACTGTCTTTATGAACAAAATGCGTCGTGGCAAGCTCAATCTACCGACTGAGGATACCGAAGCAGAGATGTTTGATTATATTTTATCAGAACTGAAGAAGGCAGGCTTTGACCATTACGAGATTGCCAATTTTGCCAAGCCTGGTTTTGAGAGCAAACACAATCTGGTCTACTGGGACAATGATGAGTACTTCGGTTGTGGGGCTGGAGCGTCTGGCTATTTGGACGGTATCCGTTACCGTAATCGAGGTCCCATTCAGCATTATTTGAAAGCTGTGGCTGAGGGTAACGCTAGACTGTCAGAGGAGGTCTTAACCAAAACCGAGCAGATGGAGGAGGAATTTTTCCTCGGATTGCGTAAAAAAACTGGCGTCTCCATTTCTCGTTTCGAGCGTAAGTTTGAGACTAGTTTTGAAACCATCTACGGTCAGGTGGTCCGTGACTTGCAGATGGAAGGACTGGTTCAACTAGATGGTGACCGTCTGCGCATGACCCAGAAAGGGCTCTTTCTGGGTGATACCGTAGCAGAACGCTTTATTTTAGACAAGGAGGACTAGATGGCACAGATTTATAGCGAACACCTAACCATTCCCTTTGATATGACCGATGTCCAGCAGGAGATTGTCTTGTCCAAGTTCATTTCCTATTGCTTGGGGGTGTCGGGGCGTCAGTCAGCAGCCATTGGTCGTAGTGATGTGGCAGTTTTTGAGCAGTATGGCTTGGTCTGGGTGGTCACCGACTACCAGCTGACCATCAACCGCCTGCCACGCTACGCTGACACCGTTACCATCGAGACAGAGGCCGTTGCCTATGATAAGTTCATCTGTCATCGGTGCTTTCGCATTCTTGATGGGGAAATGGCAGAGCTGATCAGCATTGATTGTTACTTTGTCTTGATTGATTTTCAGACACGCCGCTTATCGGCTGTGCCAGAGGACTTGATTGCACCCTATGGGTCGGAGCAGGTCAAGCGCTTGCCTAAGATGGCAAAATGCCCAAGTTTGACGACTCCAGATAGCCAGAGTTTCCCTGTTCGTTACTTTGACATCGACATGAATGGACATGTCAACAATGGCAGGTATTTGGACTGGTGCTACGAGGTACTGGGCTATGACTTTTTGATGGCACATCGTCCAAAACGGATCCAACTCAAGTTTATCAAGGAAATTGCTCCTAAAGGTCATGTGACAGCGTGTTTTGAGATGGCGAACTTGACCAGTCGCCATGAGATACAGGTTGGCGATCAGCTCCATGCCCAAGCTATGATAGACTGGGAGGTGCGTGATGGCCAGTGAGGACAAGTGGTTAAGCTGGGCAACGCGTTTGCAGTCGCTCGCGCAAAACGGTCTGGCTTATACAACCAACGCTTTTGACAAGGAACGGTTTGAGGAAATCCGTCAGATGGCAGCAGAGATGCTGGTTGAGCCATCTGGTCAACCGTTAAAGGTGGTAAGGGATCTTTTTGCCAGCGAGACAGGCTACCAGACCCCAAGCTTGATACCCGCGCAGCCATTTTCCAAGAGGGGAAAATCTTGCTGGTGCAGTTCGCAACGCGATGTGGAACCATTTGAGCGGTCGTCCTCTCTTTGACAGGGAGACAGACTTGGATGTTGTGAAAAGGCACCCCTTTTCTGTACAATTTTTATAAAGTGTTTTTGTTAAGCGATAACTCGCTTAACCATAGGTGTTTGGTAANTTTTTATAAAGTGTTTTTGTTAAGCGATAACTCGCTTAACCATAGGTGTTTGGTAATCGAGACTACCGTGAATGCGATGATGGTTCCACCAGTGGACATAGTCCTTGGTTTTAAGGGTTAGTTCTTCTAGTGGCTGGCAGGTCTCCTGGTTGATAAACTCCAGTTTGAAAGAGCGGTAGGTGCTCTTAGCGACGGCATTATCATAGGGACAGCCCGCTTGACTGAGGGAACGGGTAATGCCAAAGGTTTCAAGCATCTCATCAATCAACTGATTATCGAACTCCTTGCCCCGATCCGAGTGGAAGAGGTTGA
>NZ_JBGTZC010000027.1:0-28998 GCF_041807725.1 Streptococcus sp. E17BB | reverse complement strand
AGTTGGGACCACGTCAGCCCTTTATTTCTTAGCTCATAGAGATTTAATTTATCTTCGTAGCTCAATTTCATAAAAAAGCACCCCATTCGTTAGATTATCTGTCTAACTTTTGGGGTGCGGTTCAATATTTAGACCAGGCTTTTTTGCTAAAGAGCAAGAGGAGCGGAAAAATTTCCAATCGCCCAGCAATCATCATGAAGGACATGACTATTTTTGAGAATGGGCTAAAGAAGGCAAAGGTCTCTGTTGTTCCCAATATTGGCCCAATATTGTTAAAAATACTGGCACTGGCACTGATAACCACCAAAAAGTTGTTGCTATCAAGACTAAGGACAAAGACCAATCCGATAAATAGGGCAACGTAGACCACAAAATATTTCATGATGCTATGCTGAGTACCCTTATCTAAGGTGCGGTCATTAACATGGACGGTCATGATGCGATTGGGATAGAGATTTTGTAGGGTTTGGAGTCGGATGATCTTAGCTAAAATCAAGACCCGCATCACCTTAAAGCCACCAGCGGTCGATCCTGCCATCCCTCCGATAAACATGAGCATGAGCAAAATCATCTGAGAAAACATCGGCCACGACGATATGTCAAGCAAGCCAAAACCAGTGGAACTTAACAAACTTGCAATTTGGAAAAAGATGACTTCCAGAGCCTTACCAGAGCTTGCAAACAAACCTCCGATATTGAGAAAAAGCAGCGCCGCACTCCCAAAAATTACAATAAGATAGGCCCTTAACTCTTCATCTTTGAAAAAAAGTTTGATTTTCTTGAGCAAAAGGAGATAATAGAGGTTAAAGTTTACACCAAAAACAAGCATACCAACGGTTACAATCCCTGTGATCAAAGAACTATTGTAATGGGCAATGCTATCGTTATAGACCGCAAAACCGCCTGTTCCAGCTGTTCCCATACTAATAATCAGACTATCAAAGAATGGCATACCAGCCCAGTAAAGTAGGAGAGTTAAAATGGCAAAAAGGCTGAGGTAAATAACATAAAGGATTTGGGCAGTGTCCTTCAGTCGCGACACTAACTTACCAAAGACAGGCCCAGGGACCTCTGCTCGCATGATTTCAAGATGACTATTTTTCTCGTTATTGAGCAGGGCCAAGGCAAAAACTAATACCCCCATGCCGCCAATAAGGTGCGTAAAGCTCCGCCAGAAGAGGAGTGACGGGGACAAAACGCCAACATCCGGTAAAATCGTTGCCCCTGTTGTGGTAAATCCTGAACTCACTTCAAAAAACGCATCAACTAGAGATGGGATTTGACCACTAAAGACAAAAGGAAGAGCACCAAAAAAGGACCAAAGTACCCAGCACAAAGAGACAATTAGCATGCCTTCTTTGGCGTAGATTTTTTCAGTTTTGGGTTTGATGAGACTCCCAAAAAGGCCAATCAGCGTCAACAACCCCATTGTAATCAGCAAGGCTCGAAAAACCTTTGCTTCTTCGTGGTAAATTATGGCAACAACTAATGGGACGACCATCAGTGCCGCTTCAATCAAGAGTAATTTCGACAGGGTACGGCGAATAATTGAATGATTCATATCGCCTCCTAATCTAACAAATCACAAATATTGTGGATGTTTTTTTGCAACGTCGCAACGATCACCTTATCATTGATTTGGAAGCAATCCTGTCCAGTTGGGAAAATAGCTTTCCCTTTTCGGATAATAGCCATGATGACAATATTTGGCTTTAAGCGTAGACTATCAAGTGGTTTGTCAGTCGCTTTATTATGATCTGTAATGTCAAACTGGAGGGTCTCAACCTTACCTTTCGCCACATGGTGCAGGGCTTCAAGACTTGATTCTTGAGCATTCTTACGGCCACGAATAAAGTGCATCATACTATCAACGGCAATGAGTTTTGGGGTGACAATGCTCGAAAAATCGCGGTCTCCGATAATTTCTAGCAAACTTGTTCGGTTAATCTTAGTGATATTTTTAGGAATACCGAGACTGTCTAAGTACATCGACGCAATGATGTTTTCTTCGTCGACCCCAGTCAAGGTTGCGACAGCATCGTAATGCTCAACGCCCTCTTCAAGCAAGACATTTTTTGCAGTGCCATTACCTTTGACCACATGCAAGTGTGAAAAAGTTTCACTGAAAAATTCAGCCCGATCTCGTTTGAGTTCGATTAACTTAACATTAATTTTTGTATTTTTGAGAATGGTCATGAGGTAGTAAGCAATCTTGCCAGCTCCGATAACCATAAAGTTTTTGATGATCTGTGTTTTTATGCTATTGTGGAAATTAACCATGGCTTGACGTTGCCCTGTCACAAAAATTTTATCATTGGCTTGAATGGAGACCAGACCGTCAGGAATGATGACCTCCTTGCCACGCACAATGGCACAAATCAGAATGTCTTCAAATTTTTTCCGGAATTGCTGTAAAGACAGGCCAACCAAACGACTGTTCTCGGCAATCTTAAATTCCATCAACATAATGCGACCGTTGAAAAAATGCTCAACCGATAGGGCATTTGGAAACTCGATAGCATTAGCAATATAGCGAGCTGTCAACAACTCAGGGTTGATAATTTGTGAAAAACCAAGAATGTTGTGGTCACGAAAATAAGGGTTTGAATATTCGGGATTACGCACCCGCACAATCGTCTCCTTGGCTCCCATTTTTTTAGCCAAAACAGCAGCAATCATATTAACTTCGTCCTTATCCGTTAGGGCAATAAAAATGTCGCAGTGACGGACATCTGCTTCATCTAAAATTTGAAAATTCACCCCATTACCAACAATTCCCATCAAATCATGACGCTTGGTCACCGTCTTAATGACTTGCTCATCCTCGTCAATCAGGGTCACATCATGATCTTCGTCAATCAGAGAACGGCAGAGGGCGGTACCGACCTTTCCACCTCCGACGATAATTATTTTCATGTCTTATCCTCTTTTAGGAAAATAGCAGAGCTTTTCCTTCTATTTTGTGAGTTGTCACTCCTTTTCATTATACCTTTTTTTAGAAAAATTGCACCTTTTGACTCCTCTTTATAGGACAAATCGGAGAAGAAAATCTCTTCAAAATAATCTGACTGAACCATCTCTCCATTTTGTCCTTTATTTGTAGCCATCATGCTAAAAAGCTGAGGCATTTCTGCTCCAGCTTTTGACTGTTTATTCTGTTGATTCTTTTGGTAAAATCAGATTGAGCAAGACACCAACAATAGCTGCTAGGGCTGTCCCTGAGATGACCAAGCTAGAGCCGATCTGCAAAACCGCTCCGCCAAGACCAAGCACCAGCATCGCAGAGGCGATAACAAGGTTACGCGAAGCCCCAAAGTTGACTTTTGACTTAATCAAGACTTTAAGACCGTTGCTGGCGATAACCCCATAAAGAAGAATGGACATCCCTCCCAATACTGCTGTTGGAATCGTTGAAATGAGGGCGGTAAACTTGGCACAGAAGCTAAGACCAATAGCGATGAAAGCTGCGTGACGGATGACTGACACGCTGGCAATCCGTGTCATCCCAATAACCCCCGTATTCTCACCATAAGTCGTATTAGCAGGACCTCCGATAAAAGCTGAGAATGCCGTTGCCACCCCGTCACCGATTAGGGTACGATTGAGCCCAGGTTCTTTCAAGAAATTCCGACCAGTAATTTCACCTAGAACCATGTGGTCACCGATGTGCTCAGCAATGGTTACAATAGCAATCGGTAGAATAGCTAGCGCTTCAGGACCAAAGTAAAATTTGTACTGACCAAAACTCTCGATACCAGTGGCAAATGGTAGGCTAATGGTCGGTAGAGCAAACCATGCTGCTTCCTTAACAGGAGTAAAGTCAACCAACCCAATCAAAGCAGCCACGATGTAGCCACCAGCAATGGCAATCAAGAAGGGAATGACCTTCATAAAACCTTTGCCCTTGGTTTGAACCAAGACGGCGATCATAAAGCTGACCCCTGCTACCAGCATGTTGCGCCAGTCACCGTCTTTAACGAAACCTGCGCTAGTTACAGCAGTATTAGCCAACCCAAGACCAATCACAATAATCATCGGCCCGATAACAACAGGTGGCAAGAGCCTATCAATCCACGCTGTACCGACCTTACCAACCAACAAAGCCACAAGGACATAGACCAAACCGACAAGAATAATACCTGTCTGTGCTGCTGAAATATCTCCCCCCATCTGCTCTTTGGCAAATCCCATCGCTGAAATGTAGGCAAACGATGAACCTAAATAAACGGGAACACTGAACTTAGTTGACACCATATAAATCAAGGTCCCTATACCAGAAGCTAGCAAGGCTGTTGACACCGACATTCCTAATAGCAGTGGCACTAAAATCGTTGCGCCAAACATCGCAAACACGTGCTGAATACTAAGCAACAACCCTTTCCCCAAATCAGGGCTCTCGTGAATATCAAACAATAATTTTTTCTCTGCCATGTCTTCTCCTTTTCTTGATGAGACTGATTTTTGGCATAAAAATAAGTCCCAATGATACCGAAATGAGACTTGCTTGGTTATTCGATAATGCAGAAAAAGCCAATACCTTTTTCTTTTTACTGTCGAAGTCCCTTAGTAGGCTCTCTGTCCCACCTTAAAAGTCCTTATTTCTTGAAATATTTTATCAAATTTTCAGATAAAGTCAAGACATTTTGAAAAAATATTTTTTAAGCCCCGATGCTACAGCATATCGTAAAAGTAAACAAAAAACAGACACTAGTTTACAATCTCAGTAGTGTAAACTAGCATCTATCAACTAACATTAGTGTAACGTTTTAAATAATGGCATTTGGAAAAAACTCCCCAGCGCAATATCTAATCTAAAGGGGCTTCCCCTACCGATTCCCCCAAAACAGTCTGGAAGTAGACTGTTGGAAGTTGGAAATCAGCAAAGAAACGAGTGACCGTTACTTGTAACGATGCTGACAAGTTTGGTTGGTTTCCAGAGACTGGGGAGACTCTGGAAGGTGGCAAACGAGTAACGTTTTACTTAACCACAATGTTGACCAACTTATTCGGTACAACAATGACCTTGACCACCGTCTGTCCTGCTATCTCGGTTTGGACTTTGCTATCTGCCAGAGCAGTTTTCTCCAGCTCTTCTTGGCTCAGGTCTTTGGCAACCGTTAGGCGAGCTTTGACCTTGCCCTTGATTTGGACAACGATTTCGATTTCGTCTTCGACCAGTTTACTCTCATCATAGGTCGGCCAGGTCACATAGGAAATGCCATCTGTTGCACCTGTTACCTGCTCCCAGAGTTCCTCACCCAAGTGCGGTGCAAATGGTGCTAGCAGCTGGATAAAGCCTTTGGCATAGTCGAGATAGAGCTGGTCTTCTTTGTTGGCAGCGTTGACGAAAATCATCATCTGGGCAATGGCTGTGTTGAACTTGAGCTCTTCAATATGCTCAGTGACGACTTTCACTGTCTCATGGTACACCTTGTCCAGCGCTCTGCTATTGTCCGTAACCAATGACTTGGTCGTGATTAAGCGGTAGACACGGTCGAGGAACTTGCGACTGCCCTCCAGACCTTCCTCGCTCCAAGCGATAGACGCATCAAGCGGCCCCATGAACATCTCGTAAACCCGCAGCGTGTCAGCCCCGTACTGGTTGACCACATCGTCAGGGTTAACCACATTCTTTAGGGACTTGGACATCTTGGCTGGCAACTGTACTAGCTCTTCACCCGTTTCCACATGGAAGAAGCTGCCGTCACGTTTTTCTACCTTGTCACTAGCCACCAGCGCCCCACGACCATCACGGTAACTAGTCCCCAAAATCATCCCTTGGTTAAAGAGTTTTTGGAAAGGTTCCTTGGTCGGCACCACGCCAATGTCGTAGAGGAACTTATGCCAGAAGCGGGCATAGAGCAGGTGAAGCACGGCGTGCTCAGCCCCACCGATGTAAATATCAACTGGCAACCAGGCCTTGAGAAGGTCTTCGTCTGCTAATTTTTCACTATTTTTCGGGTCAATGTAGCGCAGGTAATACCAGCTTGAGCCTGCCCATTGCGGCATGGTGTTGGTCTCACGGCGACCCTTGACCCCATCTTCACGGGTCACCGTTAGCCAGTCAGTTAAATTAGCCAATGGGCTCTCGCCTGTCCCAGACAGCTTGATGTCGCTGGTTTTTGGCAAGATGAGCGGCAGCTCACTCTCAGGAATCGCCGTACTGGTCCCATCTTCCCAATGGATAATCGGAATCGGCTCACCCCAGTAACGCTGACGGCTAAAGAGCCAGTCGCGAAGGCGATAAGTGATTTTCTCCTGACCAACGCCGTTTTCTTCTAACCAAGCCACCATTTTAGCAATAGCGTCCGCCTTATCCAGTCCATTAAGGAAATCAGAGTTGATATGAAGACCATCTTCTGTATAAGCTGCTTCTTGGACATTGCCACCCTCAAGGACAGGAATAATCTCAAGGTCAAAGGCCTTGGCAAAGTCCCAATCCCGCTCATCGTGAGCAGGTACTGCCATGATGGCACCTGTCCCGTAGCTCGCTAAAACATAGTCTGCTATCCAGATGGGGATCTCTCGTCCATTGACAGGGTTGATGGCATAGGCACCCGTCCAAACACCCGTCTTGTCCTTGTTGAGGTCTGTCCGAGCCAAATCCGACTTGAGGCTGGCTTGGTGCTTGTAGTCTGCAACAGCTTGGGCTTGGTCAGCAGTTGTAATCTCTTCGACCAGGGCGTGCTCTGGCGCAAGAACCGCATAAGTCGCTCCAAAAAGGGTATCAGGTCGTGTGGTAAAGACAGTGAACTCACGGTCTGTATCCTTGATCTTGAAGGTCACATTTGCACCTGTTGATTTGCCAATCCAGTTGCGCTGCATGTCCTTGATGGATTCTGGCCAGTCCAGCTCTTCCAAGTCATTGAGAAGACGCTCTGCATAGGCAGTTATTTTCAGCATCCACTGGCGCATCGGCTTGCGAACGACTGGATAACCACCTCGTTCAGACGTGCCGTCTGGCAAGACTTCTTCGTTGGCGATGGCGGTCCCCAATTCCTCTACCCAGTTGACAGGAACTTCGGCTTCATAAGCCAGCCCTTTTTCATAAAGCTTGGTAAAAATCCACTGGGTCCACTTGTAGTAGTCAGGGTCAGTCGTATTGATTTCCCGATTCCAGTCATAGGAAAAGCCCAAAGCGTTAATCTGACGTTTGAAATTGGCAATATTCTCTGCCGTAAAGTCAGCAGGGTCATTTCCCGTATCCATGGCGTACTGCTCAGCCGGCAGACCAAAGGCATCCCAGCCCATAGGGTGAAGGACATTGTAGCCTTGCGCCCGCTTGTAACGGCTGAGAATATCTGTCGCCGTGTAACCCTCAGGGTGTCCCACATGGAGACCCGCTCCTGATGGGTAAGGAAACATGTCTAGGGCATAAAAGTTCGGCTTATCCTTGTCCGTACCCGTCTTAAAAGTGTGATTAGTCGCCCAGTACTTCTGCCACTTGGGTTCAATGTCTTTGTGATTGTAAGTTGCCATAAGGTTCTCCTTTATCGTATCGTCTCTAGTCTCACCTCGACATGTTACTGCTAGAATAATATCGTCATGCTAAACCAGACAAAATCAACTTGATTTAGCAGCGTTATTCAAGCTCCCACGTTATCAGGTGCCTCTTTATTCTATCATATTTTAAGACAATTTGATAGCTGGATTCCCTAAAATTTTCTGATTTCTCTGACCATTTCGCCAAAAAAGCCCCGCAGGGCTTTGGAAAAATAGCAGAGCAGTTCTTATAACTCTTCCAGGGCATCTTTCACCTTGTCAAAGAAACCTTTGCGTTTAGGATGGACATCATCCAAGCCGCTGGCTGCCGCAAAATCTCTGAGCGCAGCTTTCTGACCGTCGTTAAGTTTGGTCGGGGTCACAATATTAACCGTGACATGCTGGTCACCCACTGCGCCACTTCTGATGTGCGGTGCTCCCTTACCTTTGAGGCGGAAAGTCTTGCCAGTCTGTGTCCCTGCTGGAATGCTCATCTCAACCGCACCATGAACAGTCGGTACCTCAACCGTGTCACCAAGAGCAGCCTGAACAAAATTGATATCCATGCTGTAGTAAATCGTTGTGCCATCGCGTTTGAATTTATCGCTTTGGAGAACGGTGATGATGACATATAAGTCACCGTAAGGACCGCCATTGAAACCTGCTTCTCCACCGCCTAAATGACGTAGTTTCAGTCCAGTTTCTGCTCCAGCAGGTATTTTCACGGATAGCTTATGTACTTTGGTCTCATGACCTGTACCATGACAGGTCTGACATGGGTCTTTGATCTCCTTGCCTCGTCCGTGACAGACATCACAAGTCATCTGACGACGCATCATACCAAGCGGCGTTTGCGTATCAACATTGATCACCCCTTGACCATGACACCGTCCACAGGTCACAGGACTGGTACCTGGCTTGGCCCCTGACCCACTACATGTCCCACAAGTGGATTGACGTTGGTAGCTGATTTCTTTCTCCGTACCAAAGATAGCTTCTTCAAAGCTGATACGGATTGGATACTGAAGATCATCGCCCTGACGAGGGGCATTAGGATTCCGAGAACCACCGCCACCACCGAAAAAGCTAGAGAAGATGTCCTCGAAGCCACCAAAGCCGCCGCCAGAGAAGCCATCAAAGCCGCCGAAGCCACCACCACCAAAACCACCGCCTGCTCCAGCAGGTCCAAACTGGTCATAGCTGGCCCGTTTTTGCTCGTCACCGAGCGTCTCATAGGCCTCTTGGATGCCCTTGTATTTTTGCTCCGCCCCAGCTTCCTTGTTGATGTCTGGGTGGTATTTTTTAGATAATTTCCGATAAGCCTTTTTAATCTCGTCTTGCGACGCAGACTTAGAGACGCCTAATCGGTCGTAGTATTCTGTATTGTTCATAATTTTACCTTTCGGTTTTTTCTTGATACTTTTCTTAAGTAGCACGGACGCCAGCGATCTCCTTCGGAGTTCCATGGCTAAATTCTGAGCCAAAGTCTCAGAAGACCGCCGTGAGAATTGCGACAAATCGCTATCCTCACTCTTGCTACGGCGAAAAGTATCCGTTAAGAGCTCGCTTCGCTCGCCATAGCAGAGCAGCAAGTCACATTTAGTTGGAAACTTTTTCCATTACCCGAAAACCAGAGGCTGGGTATCAACCTCTGGTTTGAATGTTTATTGTACAACAACGGTATTCAACTGTACAGAGACGACGACTATTCAGGAAGTTCGATAATAACTTCCCGAATCATCTAGTAAGGCACCTAGCCAGTCGCCAGAATAGCGACTGGCGTTCATTGATTAGTTGCTTTAGCAACAATCAATGTTGGTGCATTACTTCTCCGTAAACTCGCCGTCTACGACATCGTCACCTGCTGGGTTAGCTTGGCTAGCACCTTCTGCGCCTGCGGCAGCTTGCTGAGCTGCTGCGGCTTGCTCATACATTTTCACCGCCAAGGCTTGCGCTTTCTCATTGAGGTTGTCAAATTTAACTTTCATGTCATCCAAATTGTTAGCTTCTTGGGCAGCTTTGAGTTCGTCCAAAGCAGCTTGGGCAGCGTCACGCTCGGCGTCAAAGCCTTTGCCTTCAGTTTCCTTGATGGTCTTTTCAGTCGCAAAGATGGCTTGGTCCACGTCGTTACGAAGATCCACTTCTTCTTTACGCTTCGCATCAGCTTCAGCGTTGTCTTCAGCGTCCTTCATCATGCGCTCAATTTCTTCTTCAGACAAGCCATCGTTAGACTTGATGACAATGGTTTGTTCTTTTTGTGTCCCAAGGTCTTTGGCCTTAACAGAGACGATACCGTTCTTGTCAATGTCGAAAGTTACTTCGATTTGAGGGATACCGCGAGGCGCTGCTGGAATATCTGTCAACTGGAAGCGACCAAGTGTTTTGTTGTCTGCTGCCATCGGGCGCTCACCTTGAAGAACATGGATGTCTACGGCAGGCTGGTTATCAGCCGCTGTTGAGAAGACTTGTGATTTAGAAGTTGGGATAGTGGTGTTACGATCGATGAGTTTAGTGAAGACCCCACCCATAGTCTCGATACCGAGTGACAATGGCGTAACGTCCAAGAGAACAACGTCTTTCACATCACCAGTGATGACACCACCTTGGATAGCGGCACCCATAGCAACGACTTCGTCAGGGTTAACAGATTTGTTTGGTTCTTTACCTGTTTCTTTACGGACAGCTTCAACCACCGCTGGAATACGGGTTGAACCACCAACGAGGATAACTTCATCAATTTCAGAAGCTGACAAACCAGCGTCAGAAAGAGCTTGACGAACAGGCACTTTGGTACGCTCTACCAAGTCATGGGTCAATTCATCAAATTTCGCACGAGTCAGGGTCATTTCCAAGTGGAGTGGTCCAGCTGCTCCCGCAGTGATGAACGGCAAGCTAATTTGAGTTTGGGTCACACCTGACAGGTCTTTCTTAGCTTTTTCAGCTGCATCTTTCAAGCGTTGGAGAGCCATCTTGTCAGCTGACAAGTCAATGCCGTTTTCTTTCTTGAATTCTGCCACCATGTGGTCGATGATTTTCTGGTCGAAGTCATCACCACCAAGTTTGTTGTCACCAGCAGTGGCGAGAACGTCGAAGACCCCATCACCGAGTTCTAGGATAGACACGTCAAAGGTACCACCACCAAGGTCAAAGACCAAGATTTTTTCTTCTTTGTCTGTCTTGTCAAGACCATAAGCCAGAGCTGCTGCGGTTGGCTCGTTGACGATACGCTCTACTTCCAGACCAGCGATTTTACCAGCGTCTTTGGTCGCTTGACGTTGCGCGTCGTTGAAGTAGGCAGGAACAGTGATAACTGCCTTAGTCACTTTCTCGCCAAGGTAATCTTCTGCATAGCCTTTGAGGTATTGCAGAATCATGGCTGAGATTTCTTGTGGGGTGTATTCTTTGCCGTTGGCAGATACTTTTTCAGAAGTCCCCATTTTAGATTTGATGGAGATGATGGTATCTGGGTTGGTCACTGCTTGGCGTTTTGCCGCGTCACCAACGATAATTTCGCCATTTTTGAAGGACACAACAGATGGAGTAGTGCGGTTCCCTTCTGGGTTAGCGATGATTTTGCTCTCAGTTCCTTCAAGAACTGCTACTGCTGAGTTAGTTGTACCTAAGTCAATACCGATAATTTTAGACATGTGTGTTACCTCTTTTAAAGTTATTTTTATTGATCCTCTTCTTAGGTAGTGCGGATGCTAGCAACCGCCTCCGGCGTTTCATAGCTAACTTTTGAGCCTAAAGTCTCAAAAATTCCGTCGTGAGATAAGCGAAACAATCGCTTATCTCACTGCCACTACGGCGAAGAGTATCGGAATGGCTCACTTCGTTCGCTTCATTGCTGAAGCACCCGAAATAGCAATTTTATTTCTTATTTTCATAGTTTATCGTCATTTCGGACATATTTATTTTTTTGATTAGCTATTAACATTGTATAGTGTAATTGCGACGTGAGATAGCAAAATCGATACCATTTTGCTATCGAACTAGTAAGGAGTCTAGGCAATCCGCCATAGCGGTTCCGTCTAATGATAAAGCACGTTAATGCCCATCATTATAGACTAATTGTACACCACCACCATAGATGGTCTAAGCAGGCGTTCATGGAGTTTGTAGCCTTTTTGGAAGACTTGAGCGATGGTGTCTGCTGGGTTGTCGTCATCAGCTGGTAGGGTTTGAACTGCCATGTGGAGATTTGGATCAAAAGTTGTTGTCTCAACCTCTTCGACGCCTTCTTCTTTCAGGGCTTGGAGGAGACTATCTTGCACCATTTCGATGCCTTTTTTGACGTCGTCCGTCAAGCCTTCAACAGCTAAGGCACGCTCTAAGTTGTCCAGACTAGGCAAGATTTTTTTGGCCAAGTCCTGCGAACGGTAGCGTTGCAGGGTCTGGCGTTCTTCACTGGCACGTCGCTGAATGTTTTGCATTTCAGCGTGGGCTCGCAGGTATTTGTTTTCAAACTCTTCTGCTCGCTCAGTCGCCATTTCCAGCTCTGTTTTTTCTGGACTTTCAGTGACTTCTTCGGTTACTTCTACTGATTCGTCGACACCTTCTTCTTCAAGAATGTCGTCTTGTTTCACTTCTTCTGACATGCTTCCTCCTTTAATGTACTTCATAATGATTGCTATTGAGATAGCGGTAATAGTCTTGCAGCTTCATGAAGAGGACTCGACTGATGACATTGATGAGGCTCATCTGCCGATGGTAATCCATGTCAATCGGTCCTATCAAGCTCATCTGCCCCATGCCCCGATAAGGGACTGGAAAGCGGTGATGAATGACGGTCAGCTCACTCAAGACAGACTCTCGTGCATCACCGACCAAGATAGCGGTCGTCTCCTGCTCTGTCACGGTTGACCGCAGGCTGACTGCCAAGGCTTGTGGGCTATCCAAAAACTGATAGGTCTCTGGACTGCCGTAGGTCAGCGTAGCCATTTTCCCAGCGACAAAGACAGTGTCTTGAAAAAGGGGCTGAAAAAGATAGTCCATGACATCCAGCACATTGTCCGTCGTGGTGAAATAGCGCTGCACCACTTGAGGAATCTCCGTCCGCAGGCGGTAGTGGATGTCCAAGACCGTTTGCCCGATGAAACGCTCATCAACCAACTGCTTGAGGGTCGCTAAATCCCGTGTCAACCAGTTTTTTGGAATGGCAAACTGAACGGTGACAGGCTTAGAAGCATCGAGTGTCAAGACAGCTAAGGCGTCATGGCTACTCAGCTGCACCACATCAAACTTGGTCAAGCGTTGCTGGGTCGGCTCCACATCGAGCAAGACAGCCGTGTAACCTGTCATCTCTGCCAGGACCTGTGCCGCCCGCTCCAAGATATCCTCTAGGCGAAAGGCTTCAAAGTCAAAGGCTTTGACCACCTGATAGACATCCGCCTCGTCCATCCACTCTCGATTGAGCGTGTGGGTCACGAAATACTGAAACCCAGCTCGGCTAGGCAGGCGACCGCTTGAGGTATGCGCCTTTTCCAGCAAGCCCAACTGCTCAAGTTTTGCCATGTCGTTGCGAATGGTCGCCGAACTAGATGACAAGACGTCTTGCAAGGCTTTGGAGCCAATCGGCTCATGGTGCTGGGTAAAGAGCTCCACAATCAGATTCAGAATCTCTGTCTGCCGTTGGGTAATCATAGCGAGCTCCTTTCTATTAGCACTCTAAAGTATCGAGTGCTAAATCTTATACTCCTATTATACACCATCCTCTCTCCTTGTCAAGAAAAAATTAGCACTCTTTTACCAAGAGTGCTAATTTCAGTCTTAAGACCGAGAAGACTTCTTTTGTCTGAAGAATCGAATCACTAAAAGTGACATCACGACTAGCTGAACCAGAGCCAGAAGATTGACCCCCCCAGTCAGAAAGAGTTGTGGCTGATAGGTCTGTCCGTGGCAAAACAAAGCTGACAAAAGTCACAACATTCAGTAGCAGAGCTGCGATTGGTTGTTTTTTCATATTAGTTCCTTCTGTATTTCTTCCATAATTGGTAAAAACGGTAACCGACATAAAAACAAATCGGTACATCAATCATGGCAACTGTCACCGCTAAATCTAGCTTATTAAAGAATGAGCCGCCAGCAATAGTCAAGACAACCATGCTCAACAAAATCAAAAACCGTCTTATAAAAATTTGTCGAATCATCTCCCAGCGACTGGTCTCATCACTGAAAATATCATCATCTTCCACTTGGCTGGCAGGTTTTCTAAAAATCTCAAAGCTGTTGCAGGTCGTTACAGGTTCCCAACCATAATCCCGATAGAGCTGGTAGTAAGTCTCCTGGTCAGCTCTGCCATTATCCTTAAAATCCAAGCGATAGACCACTTCTTGAGGCGCCGTTTCTTCAAAATGAAAGAGGCAGTCAAAGCGAATCTTGGTCAGCTTCCAGCCCTTGCGGTGCATGGCCGTCAGGTAGTTGGCTTCCTCCTCAAAATCGGTGATAAAAAAGAATTTCACTTCCGTCTTGGTTGTCATAGGCTTTCTCCTCTGCTGGTTTTATATAGGCGTTCGATCCGTGTCAACTCTAGAGCCAGAATCTCCCTACCCAGGGCAGTTATCTGGTAGAGCTTGCGTTTTTCTTCTTCTCGTTTGAAGGCAATCAAGCCATCCTTTTCCATCTTGGATAAGGTGCCGTACATGGTGCCAGGGCTGATGATGACCTGTCCAGTAGTTAGCTCCTTGGTCCGCTGGGTAATCTCATACCCGTGCCGCTCCTCTTGTAAGGCAAAGAGGATATAAAAAGCCGTCTCGGTCATGGGAATGTAGACCCGCTTAATCTTCTCCTGCATAGCACTCCTTTCGTCTCTTGATATATCGAGGTTCGTTATACATTGATTATATCGCAGTGCGATAGTCTTGTCAAGAAAAAAGCAATCAGTTTACCTGATCGCTTTTCCTTTTATTTTTTTACTTCCGACGTCCTGGGCGTTCTGCGTAGCCGTAGTAGGCGTCTTCGATGATTTCTTGCATGTGGTCAACCATTGGCAAGCGTGGGTTAGCTGGTGAACATTGGTCTTCGTAAGCCAGAAGAGCCAATTCACGAGAGTATTTCTTGAGTTCTTTCTCGTCGACACCTTGGTCACGTAGGTTCATCTTGATACCGACACGCACACCGAGGTCATACACAGCTTTAGCGTAAGCCTCAACCGCTTCTTCCGGTGTAGCGCATGGCAAACCAAGCATACGAGCGATTTCTTGGAATTTCACATCCGCTTTCCAGTAGTTGTACTTCGGCCATGTTGTCGTCTTAGATGGGCGAGTACCATTGTAGCGGATAACGTATGGCAAGAGGATGGCGTTTGTCCGACCGTGTACGGTGTGGAAGCGTCCGCCAATCTTGTGCGCCATAGAGTGGCTCATGCCAAGGAAGGCGTTAGCAAAGGCCATACCAGCCATGGTGGAAGCATTGTGCATTTTCTCGCGCGCTTCGCTGTCAAAATCATTGACTGATTTTTCAAGGTATTCAAAGACTAACTTGATGGCTTGAAGAGCGAGACCGTCTGTGTAGTCGTTGGCAAAGTTTGAGGTATAAGCTTCTGTCGCGTGGGTCAAGACGTCCATACCGGTATCTGCTGCGATAAAACCTGGTACAGTCTCTACAAGAGCTGGATCCACAATGGCAATAGTTGGTGTCAATGAGTAGTCCGCCAATGGGTACTTGCGGTTATTGGCTTTGTCAGACACAACCGCAAATGGCGTTACTTCTGAACCAGTACCAGATGTAGTTGGGATACCGATGTACTTAGCTTTTGCACCCAATGATGGGAAGCGGAAGGCACGTTTACGGATGTCCATGAATTTTTGAACCAGATCACGGAAGTCCACTTCTGGTTGCTCGTAGAAGAGCCACATGATTTTCGCAGCGTCCATTGGAGAACCACCACCTAAAGCGATAATGGTATCTGGCTCAAAGGCACGCATCACTTCGGCACCACGACGAACAGTGGTGATGTCTGGATCTGGCTCAACATCTGAGAAGACTTGAACCGTCACTTTGTTAGAACGCAGGTTGAGCTGGTCAATCACACGTTGCACAAACCCTAGTTTTTCGATGGACTTGTCTGTCACAATCATGACACGCTCAAGACCTTCTGCAGTTTGCAGGTATTGAATAGAATTGCGCTCGAAGTAAATCTTAGAAGGTACTTTGAACCATTGCATGTTGTTTCTCCGTTTTCCGACTTTCTTGATGTTGAGGAGGTTGACAGCACTCACGTTGTCACCAACTGAGTTGCGACCGTAAGAACCACAACCAAGGGTCAATGATGGAATAAAGGCGTTGTAAACGTCCCCGATACCACCGAAAGTAGATGGAGAGTTCCAGATAACACGCATGGCACGCACACGGGTACCAAATTCTTTGGCAAGAGCTTCGTCCTTAGTATGGATCGCCGCAGAGTGACCAAGACCGTGGAATTCAACCATTTGACGGGCTTTTTCAAGACCATCTTCGGTGTCTTCTGCTTTCAAAACAGCGATAACTGGAGAGAGTTTTTCACGAGTAAGTGGCTCGTTTTCACCAACTTCAGCACATTCTGCCGCTAAGATGTTGGTACCTTCTGGTACTTTGAAACCTGCTTGCTCTGCAATCCATTCTGCTGGTTTACCAACGATGTTGGCATTGAGTTTTGCACCTGCACAGTTTTTGCTGTTGGCTTTCACGCCGAAGCAGAACTCTTCAAGGAGGGCTTTTTCTTTCTTGTTAACAAAGTAGGTGTGGTAAGATTTGAATTCGTCTACAAAGTCATCGTAGATCTCTTTGTCGATAATAACAGCTTGCTCAGACGCACAAACCATACCGTTGTCAAAGGACTTAGACATCACGATGTCATGTACAGCTTGTTTGATGTCAGCTGATTTTTCCACATAAGCTGGGACATTACCTGCACCAACACCGAGCGCTGGTTTACCACATGAGTAAGCGGCACGCACCATGGCGTTACCACCGGTCGCAAGGATGGTTGCGATACCGTCGTGGTTCATCAGAGCTGCTGTTGCTTCCATAGAAGGTTCAGTAATCCATTGAATACAGTTTTCAGGAGCACCTGCTGCAATCGCTGCGTCACGCACGATTTGCGCCGCATGAGCTGATGATTCTTGAGCTGATGGGTGGAAACCAAAGACGATTGGGTTACGGGTTTTCAGGGCAATCAGAGATTTGAAGATAGTGGTTGAGGTCGGGTTGGTTGTTGGGGTAACACCGCAGACTACACCAACTGGCTCAGCAATTTGTGTGATACCTGTGATTGGATCATCTGAGATAACTCCAACAGTTTTCACACCACGCATGTTGTTGACCACGTGCTCACAGGCAAAGAGGTTTTTGGTGGCCTTATCTTCAAAAACACCACGTCCTGTTTCTTCGTAAGCATGTTGTGCCAAGATACCGTGCGCATCAAGGGCAGCAACAGATGCTTTTGCCACAATGTAGTCAACCTGTTCTTGGTTCAGTTGACGGAAAGCATCAAGCGCAACAAAACCTTTTTGCACCAACTCATCCACGTGAACTTGAGCTTTAAGTGCTTTGTCTTCTGGTTTAACTGATTTTTCAGCCATGGGTTTTCCTCCTCTGTTTAACAAGATTTTTTCTTGTTAATTTTTTCACATTTGTTTTACATGTTCATTATACAACTTTTCCATTCATTTGTAAACCCTTTTTGTGATTTTTTTAACAAAAGTCAACGAGTTTTTTATTTTGAACAAGAAAACGCTTACTGATATAGTTTACACCTTTCCTTTAAAAAAATCAAGTTTTTATATCAAGTCAATAAATTATCTAAATCATTACTACCCAGTTTTTGAACGTTCTCAAGCAATTCCTGCCTAGCAAACTTTTATTCTCCGAAGCACAGAAAAAACGATAAGGACTTCCCTGTTGCTGGACAGGTTTAATACCTTATCGTTACTTTTAATGTTTAAAGCTCGTAAGACCAAGGCTATAGTGGGTGAATCCATCTTAGGAATTATGGACTACACACCTAAAATTAGGTCAAAAAAATAACTTTGGTGTACTTTTATGGTTTCTAGCCATAAACATAAAATAAGAGAGGATAAAATTTATCCTCTCTCAGGCTTAGGTGTAATCAGTCTAATACGGTTAATAAAGAGCTTAATTTCCTAGTAACCATCATTCAAATCAGTTGACATTATCACTAAAATTTTATGTCATCTACTTCTTGACCAGGTCATCAAGGAGTGGTAGAACTACTATTTTCAAATTTTTTATCACAATTTCTTTATTTTGTCTGCTAAGCCTATAAATCTAATCGTTTTTTGATTCCCTCTAGGATATTATGCTTATTTATGCCTTACGGTGTAGAATAAAAATTTAAAAGATAGATTAGTTACTTAGTTTACTTTATTGAAGTTTCGCTGTTGTGATAACTCGAAGCGATTGTAGCCTTCTAAAAATTCCCGTCATTACTCTTTTTTATGACAAATTTTCTGTTTGGAAAATTAGTTATGAACTGAGAAGTAAAAATCAAAAGCAGGATGAAGAGAACAGCGACCAAGTTTCATCTGGGTTAAGACTGTGATAAATCGCAATAAAATGAACTATAGATTTTGATGGAATTGATCTAAGGATTTAACCAATGGATTCAAAAGTCCTAAATTACCATAACTATTAGACATGATGGAGACAATGTAATCACCTTTTGTTGTATAGATGATGCCCGCATCATTAGCTGCTTGATAGTCCAAGTCTCCAATCCATCCCGCCTTGCTCTGGGTTTTGTAAGTTTGTCCTAAAACAGACTTAATCGGTGATAGATTTGGTGTCTCAAACATGGCACCAATCTGTTTACCATGAGCCCCCCTCTTGGATGTACTCATAGTTGCTTTCCCAAAGAGCATGGAGTTCTTTTGGAGTCAAATCTGGACATCGGCGACTAATGCGATCACGACTAATACCTGATTGATCAGCCCAGTGATGTATAACCGCTTGACCATAGTTCTCGTGCAATTGAGCATAGCCCCTTGCTCGATTGCTTAGCAACAGCCTCCATAACTGTACGGTGCTCTGCAATCTTCTCAGGATATTGCTCTGCTAAGCTGACTAGAAATGGTGCTTTAATGGTACTAGCACTCATAGAAGCGTTTATTGGCATTATACTCAATTCCTTTATTTGTACGAACATCAGAAAGTTTGAAACCAACTTGATACCCCTTATCTTCGATATGTTTAATTGCTGAAACGAGAGGCGATAACATATGCTCGTTTGCTACATAGTCACCAATTACATTAAATAATTTACCTGCAAATTGTTGGTTTTTTTCCTTATAACTCCCGCTAGATGATGATAATTTAATCTTACCGAGGTCTGTCCCAATAGTTACTTTGTCTTCATAGGTCGTATAGACATGGACGTGGTAGTCATCTGAGGTATTGGAATGATTTTATTTGTTAACCTTAACACTTGCCTGGTCATTAAATACCTTAGGTTCATACCATTTCAAATCATCTTGTCCTTTATCTTCCGACCAAACCGCTACGCGAACATGAGAAAATGGCTTAGTGTCCTTTGAACCAGTCACTTTGACCGTGAAATTAGTCTTATCTTCCTTGTAATCGACAACCTCGACTTTGGCAGGTGCCTTCTCGGCGACAGGTTTGGCTGTTTCAGTCGGTGTTGAGGAAGTTGATGTTCCTAAATCTTTTACAGGGACATAACTACGACTGCCAGAGTAGCTGACGTAACTGATCCACAGATGGTTGTCGTTCTCGACAGTTTTGTCATAGTTGGCTTTTTCACCTGCAGTGTAGTAGTCTCGGTCTGGTGCTGACATCTTAGGCTCGCTCTTGACCCCAACTCGCTCAGTAAAGGTATAAGTCCCACTAGCTGGTAGACTTTCCTCTGACACTTGGGAAGCAGGAGTAGTTGCGCTGGTCTCAACAGCAGCACGAACTGCAATAGCAGGACTAGCTTCGGCCGTAGGTGTCGTCTCACTAACAGTACTTGATTCAGCAGGCGTTATAGTTGTTGCCTGAGAGGGTTCGGTGGTTGGTGGTACGGGTGGTTGCTCTGNCCTGAGAGGGTTCGGTGGTTGGTGGTACGGGTGGTTGCTCTGCAGATGTTTCATTAGCAGCTACTTTACCAGAAGCCAATAGCATTCCCAGAAAAACAGGAATTGTCAAGTAGAACTTCTTGCGTTAATTTTTCATGATCATCCTCCTGGACTTATTATAGCATACAACCATTAATCATGCTACTTGCTTTATAGTTTTTTATTCGTGAATTGACTTATTAAAACACCAAACTTGAAACTACAAACAATTTTATCCACATCATTAAGAATGAAAACATTCGGCTTCCGAAAATGAAAACTTCAAAACTCGCATTTTCATTGCTTTAAACATAAAACGAGAGAAGAACACAATTGTCCTCTCTCGGTTCTAGGAGTGATTAACCCACTACAGTTAATCAGTAGCCGGTTTTATTTGAAAGGCCGGAATCAATTTTTGACCGGTTTTGTTTTAGCTTCCTCAATTGCTTTTTGAATCGTTTGAGCGTAAAGCGTCGCACCTTTTACAATGCCGTCCCCATCACCTCCGAAGTGGATATTATCACTACCCACCCAAATATCTGGATTTGACAAAGCGGTCTGGTGCCAGTCAGCCAAGGTAATAAAATCATATGTCTTGGCTAGGGTTAGTTCATAATCACGAGTTTTTTGCGCAACAGGATTATCATATGTCGCTGAGTTACCGTCATAAGGCGTTATTAAGATTAAGTGGTAGCCTTTTGGCAATTGTTCTACCAGTCGGTCAAGCTCCTCCTGATAATTATAGATAGTATTAACACCCGTTCCAATGACAAGATACTTTGTTAAACTTCCGTTAGCAATATGGTTAGCAACAATCTCATTGGCTTGTGCGAGGTTGCGGCTCCCTTGCGCATCGACAAGAGCTTCAGGAAGTGCTTCTGTGATTGATTTGCTCGCCCGCAAGGTAACTGAGTCCCCAATGATAGTCACACCTTCTGTGATATCATATTTAGATGCTTTTTCTTGTCCAGCAAGAGTGCGTGTCTGTTGCAGTTGCGTCGCTGCCTGATGCAGGTTATCGACCATCATCTGCCGCTCAAAGTCACCAGTAGCAGGGGCAAAGCTGATAATGAGCAAGGCAACTGCTGTAAATACCGCAAGACCTCCTTGCAACCAGCGACGATAAGGGGCGATATCAATGACTTGACCCCAGATTTTTGCTTGTCCCCCTGCTAACCAAGGCTCAAGAAGGTAAAATGAAGCACTGGCAAAAATCAGTGATAAAGCAGTCGTGAGTAAAACAGCTAACAGGTTTGGCATTACTTCTTTAAAGATATTGTACAGTGGCCAATGAAAAAGATAAACACCATAGCTGATGTTAGCTAAAAAACTGAGCACCGGAGGCTCATTGACTCCGTCTGGTGTTCGGTCACTCCAAATGCGACAAACCACAATCAAGACAAGGGTTGCCAAACTAGACAAGAGAAAACCAAATAAATAAGAAAAAATATGATTAAAGTCCAAAAATAGACCCAATAGAAGAAGAACGAGACCAGCTCCCGTTGCCAGCAAGGCTAACTCTTGTTTTTTAAGCCGTTGGCTCAGGCGTCTGTAAAAAGATGTCGTCTCGAGCAATCCTACCAGCGTTGCCAAATAAGCCCCTAAAAAGAAGGGAAAAACATGAGTCAAACTAGAAAAGTAAATGGTCGAATAGTTGCTCACAAAGAAGCTACTGATAAACATGCTTGAAAATGTCACCAGCGATAAACAAGCAGACAAGAGAAATAAGTTCCCCCTCAGTCGGTTGATACGTGTTTCTCGTCGTGATAAGAACCAAACCAATAATCCCCAGAACAGGTAGAATTGGACCTCAATCGCCAAACTCCAGGTATGGACAAACAAATGCGGAATAAATTGCGCTTCGTAATTGCCACCTGTTAGGATTTCATAAAAATTGGTTACAAATCCTAGGGCTGCCGCCACCTGACGCCCGATACTGACGACAAAGTCTAGTCTAACCAGTAGCGTGAAAGGCAAGGTGACTAAAACAGATAAGACCAACGGGGGCAAAATTCTGTAGAGCCGTCGTCTGGCAAAACTTGCTAAGTCAATCTGACCGGTTTGACTAAACTCATCGATAAAAACAGCTGTGACCAGATAGCCAGAAAAGGTGAAAAAGAGGTCAACCCCAATAAATCCACCTGAAAATTGCTTTTGAAAGAAGTGATAAGCCAAGACCAAAAGGAGACCGACCACTCGTATGATTGAAAACCATTTTATCTTCATTTTTGATAAATCCCTTGTTTAAATGTGCCGTCATAAACAGCTTTATCCTCAGTGTTTAAGACTCCTTTACCATCTGCCTGACCGTTTTTGAACTCCCCTTTGTAAGTCCAACCCAAATGAGAAACAAAGGTGCCTTCGCCGTGAAAGACGCCTTTTTTAAACTGCCCTTTATAAGAATCACCATTGTCATAAGTCAGCTCGCCATAGCCATTTAAGCGATGGTTTTGGACATCACCAACGTAAATTAAGCGCCCATCATCAAGAGTGAGCTCTATTTTTCGGCTAACCGTTGCCATCAGAAGGGTTAGGCTCATCAAGAAGACAAATAGAAAGGCTAATTTTTCTAACAAAGGACGGTCAAACGATTGGTTTTTAGCTATTCGGTTTAGTTGTTCTTTAATCTGTCCAACCATGATTGGCACCCCCTTGTTACTAAGTGATAAGTCTCTTCAAAATCGCCTGTGTACCAAGGGTCAGGAACTCCGCCATCGCAGAAGAGAAAGATTTTGTCATCGTAGCGACCTGCCGAAAGCTTTTTCAAATCAATGACATTTTGGTCGTCCATCCCAATCACCACATCATAGTCTTCCAAGTCTGCAAGACTAATCTGCTGCGATGTTTTGTGAGTGTCATAAGACACGCCGTAACGATTAAGCGTGTCTTGGGTGCCCCGATGAATTGGGTTACCATGCTCCCAGCTTGATGTGGCACGACTGACAACCGTCAGATGATGGTCATGGTCTTGCGCCAGCTGTTTCATCACAAACTCCGCCATCGGACTACGACAGATATTGCCAAGACAAACAAACGCCACTTTCATTTACTACTACCTCCGTAACATGCGAGATCAACCCCGACTAATGTAGGGAAACAAGAAACACCCTTATCAGTTGAATACTCATAAGGGATGATAACCTTATTGGTCAAAGATATTGCCAAGTTCCACCTTGACGGTATGTGATTTGACATCAATGCTAGACACACTAAGCAAAGATTTATAAGCGAAGTGCTCACGGTGCTCTTGGGTATTGTCTGCAAAAACAGCCACTCCAACCAAGGTTGAGTCAAACTCTTCCAATAAGCTGGCCATACCTGAGATTGTCCCGCCGCCTTTTAAGAAATCATCAACAATCAAGACACGGCTACCTGGCGCTAGGCTACGTTTGGACAAGAACATTTTTTCGATACGGTCTCCACTTGAACCACTAACGTAGTTAACACTGACCGTTGACCCTTCTGTGATTTTGAGGTCACGGCGAACGATAACAAAAGGCACATTAAGGACATTGGCCACAGCATTAGCTAAAGGCACCCCTTTGGTCGCAACTGTCATGACCGCATCAATCTTTTCTCCTTTGAAGCTATGAGCAATGATACGCCCGATGTTTCTCAGGAGTTTTGGTGTGCTCAATAAATCAGATAGGTAGATGTAGCCTCCAGGAAGAATCCGATTGCTTTCTGACAAGCGCTCGCACAGCTCTAAAGCTGTTTGACGGGCTTCTTCTTCTGAAATCATCGGTGTAAAAATGACACCCCCAGCCGCACCAGTAACGGTCTCCACCTCACCAATGCCACTGCTTTCAAAAGCTCTTTTAATGATGGAAATATCCTCAGAGATTGATGATTTTGCTGCTTCATATTTTTCAGCAAAAACATTCAAACCGGTTAATTTATAGGGGTTGTTAATCAAATAGTTGGAGATGACAACCATACGTTCACTGCGTTTTATTTTCATGTTATTAGCCACCTTTTCATGTTCTCCCCATTATATCATAATTCAAAAGAAAAGACGAACATTTTTGCTCAAATTGCCCGTCTCTCTTGGTATTCGTCTTAAAATCGTGGTTTGTAAAAGGATCGATTATCCATGGCAAAGATTTTTGCTGTCATTTCACCTGGTTCAATGCGATTGAGTGCTGTTGTCATCATCATCATCTCCGCATCGATATTATCAATCATATGGAGGATTTCTGCCTCCATAATCTTTGGACGAACAGGACTGCCATACTCCAACTGCCCATGGTGACTGAGCAGAACATGGCGGAGCACCGTCACATCTTCTTTAGTATCATCGATGTTTAGTTCAGTGATAATCTTGGTAATTTCTTCATTGACCAGGGCAATATGCCCAATCAAATTCCCCCTGATGGTATACTCCGTATTGTCAGGACCAGTTAACTCGATAACCTTAGCCAGATCATGGAGCATTACCCCAGCATAGAGCAAGCTCTTGTTGAGTGCAGGGTAAATATCCCCAATCGCCTCTGCCAAGCGAACCATGGTCGCTGTATGATAGGCCAAACCTGCCTCAAAGGCATGGTGATTGGTCTTTGCAGCAGGGTAGGTAAAAAATTCTTTGTTGTACTTACGGTATAGGGCGCGAACGATGCGTTGCCAAGTCGCATTTTCAATTTTAAAGAGCATCTGCTCCAGATAATCACGAACATCCGCAGAGTCAACTGGTGATTTCTCCTTAAAATCAGCAGGGTCATTCGGCTCGCCATCTTTTGGCAACCGCATGACGAGCTGATTGACCTGAGGCATCCCATTGTAAACTTCTCTGCGTCCTTTGACTTTTACCACACGTCCTGTGGTAAAGGTGTCGATATTGTAGGGTTGGGCATCCCAGAGGTTACCTGAAATTTCTCCAGTATCATCTTGGAAGGTCAAGGCAATATAATCTTTGCCTGCCCGCGTCTTTCTGACGTCAGCCGATTTGATGAGATAGAAACCAGTAAAAATCTCATCCTTTTTCATTTGATTAATCTTCATTATCTTCCTCATCTTCTAAAAGGGGCAAATCAAGTAGCGACTGGGTCTGACTGTCTTGATAGGCCTCAATGGTGGTCAAGGCACGCACGATAGCATTAGTTCTGGTCGTTAAAACGCTGTCCAAGGTACGACTGGCGGTATTGAGCTGTTTTTGCGCCTTAGTTAAAAGCCCAGAAAACTTCCCAAATTCCGTCTTAACATTGCCCAAGACCTTACTGATGTCATCCGCGTTTTTTTGGATATTGAGGGTCTTAAAACCAACTGATAGAGCGTTCAGTAGAGCCGATAAGGTCGATGGCCCAGCCACCAAAATCTGCTCCTCCCGTCGCAAGCGGTCAAAGAAATCAGCCTGCCTAACCACCTCGGCATAGAGACCTTCCGTCGGTAAAAAGAGAATCCCAAACTGGGTCGTTTCAGGCGGGTTCAGGTATTTTTTTTGAATGTCCTTGGCGAAGCGTTTGACGCTGGTCATCAGGGCTTTGCGGTGCTGATCAATGCCGTCACGGTCAGCCAGTTCATATGCCTCTTCCAGACGGTAATAGTCTTCTAGCGGAAACTTGGCATCGATGGGCAGATAGACTGGGGTGTCTGATGCTTGGCCAGGGAGTTTAATCGCATATTCGACTCGCTCACTAGAACCTGATACCGTCGCAAACTCACGTTCGTATTGGCTAGGGGTCAGCATATCCTCAATAATCTGAGCCAGTTGAATTTCTCCAAGAATCCCCCGTGTCTTGCTACCTGATAACACTTTGCTCAGGCTACCAACATCACGCGCTACTGTCTTCATTTCCCCCAGACCTTGATTGACACTCTCCAGCTGCTTGGATACCGTCTCAAAGGAGGTCTGCAAGCGCTGATTGAGGGTTTGATCGAGTTTTTCAGATACCGTTTGGCGCATATCTTCCAAGCGATGCTCATTAGAGGTCTGCAAATCTTTAATCGCAAGTGTCAGCTGGGTCTGCAACTGCTCCAAGCGGTGATCCGTCTGATTGCGACTGGCTGTTAAATTATCGTATAAAGCTTCTCGTAGGTCACTAGATTGCTGATAAAGCCCATCTTGCAGGCGGAGCAACTGCTCCTGTTGGGCAAGGAGCTGATTTTTTCCTGCCATGTCAATTAAATAAGTCAGTTGGTCCGAGAGGTTATCAGCTTGGTTCTCTAAAGTTTTGATGAGTTGATCTTGCTGTTGCCGTTGCTTCCAGAGAACGATGATCAGCACCAACAACACCAAAACCACCATGACAAGGGCCAACAGAGCCATCACGCCCTCCTATCTCGGGACTGAATCACCACTGCATACCCTTCATCTAGGCTAAAGCAAACGGGCTGTCCCAAAAATTCATTGCTACTATAGATTTTTTTTTGGAAAAATGTGCTGCGCGTCATCTCGTATTTAGCTCCTTGAATGGTGAATTGTCCCTCGCCTGATGCCATAAAAGCAAGATAGGTCATCCCTTCTGCCTGTGTGACCTCATGGCTGCCAGCCGGGAAAAACTGGACACGGTTCAGGTCATCGACCAAAACCAGTTGCTGCATGTAGGGCGAAAGTTCTGGGTCGCTGGGCAAGAAGAGATTGGACAATTCATGGTCCAGTCGCCCACCAAAGGCACCAAAAATTGTCACTTCAGCTGTCGGGTATTGGGCAAAAATTAGTTTGAGGGCGAGTTCAGCATCCGTGTCGTTTTTTTCAGCCGGCGCTTGATGAAGTATCAGAGCATGATGTTTGATGGTCGCAAGCTCTTCTGCTGTCACCGAATCAAAATCCCCCACTGCCATATCCAGCGCCAGCCCATGTTCCAAAAGAAAGAGACAGGCTCGGTCAACACCAACATAAGCATCGAAGGTACGTGGCACAAGAGTCGGCTGACCACCCAAGCAGAGGGCAATCCTAGGCATCTAGCACCTCACGCAGGCGAGCAACACCAGCTGTCAGGTCTTGCTTGAACAGGTAGGAACCAGCGACAAAGACGTTGGCGCCTGCTTCTTTTGCTAGGACAATGGTCTGGTCATCAATGCCACCGTCCACCTCGATATCAAAGCTCAAGCCAAGGCGAGCACGCTCTTTTGCGATTCGAACGACCTTGGACATGGTTTCTGGAATAAAGGCTTGACCACCAAACCCTGGGTTAACCGTCATGATGAGCACCTGATCGACCAACTCTAGCACAGGAAAGAGGGCTTCAACTGGCGTGCCAGGGTTAATGACCACACCAGCCTTCATACCCGCTGCCTTGATTTTTTGCAGTGCACCATGAATGTGGGTAGTGCTCTCAGTGTGGATGGTCATAATATCTGTCCCTGCTTGGGCGCAGGCCTCCACATAACGCTCTGGATTAACCACCATGAGATGGACATCAAAGACCAGCTTGCTGTGTTTGCGCATACTGGCAACAACATCTGTCCCAAAACTAATATTAGGCACAAACTGACCGTCCATGAGGTCGATGTGGACATAGTCTGCACCGCTTTTCTCAATGCGCTGCAATTCACTGGCAAAATTGGCGTAGTCAGCAGCTAGGATGGATGGGGCGATTTTGTAAGAAGACATGGGTTACCTCTTTCTACATGGATATGGGAACGACGGCTTTAAAAAGGAGACAAGGATATGTCATTTATTTTTTCTTAGCAACTTTTTTGTAAGTTTCACGGCGGTTGTCAATTTCGCTGAGCAGTTGCAAATAGTTATCATACCTAACCTGCCAGATGTCACCAGCTGCTACTGCCGGTTTCACGGCACAGGCTGGCTCATGGGTATGGGTACAGGTTCGAAACTTGCAAGACTGGCTGACCTTTGAGATGTCTGGAAAGGCCTGGTTGAGGTCTTCGCTAGTGGTCACTTGATAGTCGAGGGAGGAGAAACCTGGGGTATCCGCAATCTTGCCACCGAAGACATCATAAAAACTGACCGCTCGCGTGGTATGGCGTCCTCGACCTAGACTATCTGAAATCTCGCCTGTTTCGAGCTTTAAATCTGGGGCAATTTTATTGAGTAGAGTAGACTTGCCCACTCCAGTTTGTCCCATAAAGATCGTCACCTGATTAGTCAGAAGAGGCGCTAGCTCCTCGACACTATAGCAGACCTCATAACCTATCTTCTCATACTGCCTGCGAATCTCGTCCAGCTCTGCCATTTCCCCAACTAAATCCAGCTTGGTAATGTAAATGATGGGGTGAATCTGCTTGTGCTCCAAAAGCACCAAAAAGCGATCCAGCAGGTTGGGATTGAAGTCAGGCTCACGCGCCGACATGATAACGACCGCCTGATCAATGTTGACGATAGGTGGACGCACCAAAGCGTTATGGCGTTCCTCGATGGCTAGGATATAACCCTCTGACTGCTCCTCAGCAGAAAAGTCAACCCAATCGCCTACATAAGGCGTCTGTCCTGTCTTTCTAAAATTGCCACGCGCTCTGGTTTGATAAACCTGTCCGTCTGCCTCAACATAGTAAAAACCTGCCAAGGCCTTAATAATTCTTCCTCGCAAATGAACTCCTCTGTTTTTGTTTTTATTATACCATACTTTATCAAATGTCTCTAGTATAGGTACTGGGGCTGAGACAAAAGTCTCCAACTTCAACGTTGATAAGGTATTACTTGCAATACGCAGTGATCGGAAGCAACTTTTACTGGCTTTGCCAGTTTTAGAGCTGCCCTTGCACAGTTCATTAGGTATTTCAGCACCAATGAACCACTGCTGAATGCTTCAAGGTGCTTGAGCCTTGACGGTGGGGAATCGTGAGTTGCAAAGCAACTCTCCTCCCTAATACGCTGATGCTATCAGCTATAACAGCCCTACTCAACTTTGCGAGGGGTGAGCAACAACATCGATCCCCTTGGGTTATCGATTTTTGGCCCACTCCCTCGTTCACTCTGGAAAACTGCTACTGAATGACTAGGAAGGTTAAAAAAGTTCTGCCTAAGGCTTGATTTTTTTCATAAAATCAGCTAAGATAGTTATATCACCTGCGGAGGTGGTGGAACGGCAGACACGCATGCTTCAGGCGCATGTGCCCGTAGGGTGTGAGGGTTCAAATCCCTTCCTCCGCATTTCTTTAGACAATTACTGAGTTGAAGACAGAAACGTTTCAAGTGCTGTTCTTCAACTTTTTTCTTTTCCTTGAACTTTTTAGAAAAGAATTTTCTGTAAATGCTCTGCGGCATTATTTGAAAATACCTACCTGATTTGCCCCTGCTCAGCTTCAACTAAAAAGCTACTTTTCCTTAGTTTTCTAGCAGATATCAACATGAGCGAGCGAAAATCTGTTATAATGCTACTGATAGGCTTACTAGAATGGAATAAAATCCATTTCCTTCTATCTTTTCATCACCCTAAGGTGTGACTGAATCGGTTACACTAAACTAGACAGAATTTATAAAGTGTTCTACACTAAAGAAAACAGGAGAACTCTATGTCTAGAAAAATCCGTCGTCAATTTAGTGATGACTTTAAGCAACAAATTGTTG